>JAFAOB010000164.1 GCA_019238055.1 Alphaproteobacteria bacterium | reverse complement strand
CGCAGCGCCGAGCAGTTGACCCAGGCGATCCGGGACTTCACCGCCGCTTACAACGAACATGCTGCGCCGTTTGTCTGGCGAAAGCGCGAGGTCAAAGGCTCGCAGTTGCGGCATACTATCGTCAATTTATGCAATTAGACACTAGTTCAATGCGGTGTAGACCGCTTTTTCAAAACGGTTGAACAGCGCCAAGGCGTTGGCGTCGGCAAACGGCAAGAGCTGCATCAGGATGACGCCGCCGATATCCTTTGCCCGATCAATCCAAAAATAGGTATTGCCGAGCCCAGCCCAGGCGAGGCTGCCAGCGCTGCGCCCGCCTGGCACCGCCTCGGTCGAGATCATAAAGCCGAGGCTCCATTTCTTCAGCATGCCCGGGAAGAACTCGGCGTCGTTGGAAGAGGCCGGCATTGCTGTCCGTAGCGGCTGCACCCGCAAGTCGCCGATTGCATTCTCGGCCATAAGCCGCACCGTTTCGGGCTTTAGCACCTGGCGACCATTGGCGGTTCCATTGTCCAGGAACAGCCGCACGAAGGCGAGATAATCCGGCGCCGTGCTGTAGAGTCCGCCGCCCCCCATCTCAAACTCGGGTTCCTGCGGAATTTCGAAAGGGATCGGCGCGAGGCTGCCGTTTTCGCTGCGGGCGTGCATCGCCACAAGCCGGGAGCGATGTTCCGGCGTCAGCTTGAAGGCTGTGTCCTTCATGCCGAGCGGCGCAAACAGATGCTGCGCAAAGTACTCGCCGAGCCGCCGGCCGCTGGCTCGTTCCACTGCCTTGCCAACCCAATCGATGTTGATGCCGTAATCCCACTTCTCGCCGGGATCAAAGACCAGCGGCAATGCCAGTGCGCGATTCTCGCAGGTTCTGACGTCCGGCACGCCGGTCTTGTCAATATAGCGGCCGATATCGGCGTTCCAGATCGGGTACACAAAGCCCGCCGTATGGGTGATCAGATGCCGCAATGTGATCGGACACCGCGCCGGCCGCAGCCGCGGTTCTCCGACGGCGTCGAAGCCTTCGAGCACCTGCGGCGCAGCGAGCTCGGGCAGGACCGCGGCGATCGGCTCGTCGAGCGCCAGTTTTCCTCGTTCTACGAGCTGCATGGCAGCTGTCGAGGTGACCGCCTTCGTCATCGAGGCGATCCAGAACACCGTGTTGGCGGTCATCGCGGGACCATCGGGCAATGCCCGCCTGCCAAAAGCGCCCCCATAGACCGGGCCCTCGCGCGTTGTCGCCATCGCTACGACGCCCGGCACATCGCCGCGGTCAATTGCGTCCCGCAACACCCGATCGACTTCCTGCAGCTGACGCATGCACACTCCCCGATTTGAGCCGTTACGGCAGTATTCACCCGAAGGCAGACCACGTCAAAACCGACGAGATGAATGCGCTTGCATATGCAAGTTGAGAGAGTAACAAAAGCAGGATGCGATTTGCTGTTAATCAGGCAGTTAAGCGAGGGTCTCATGCATATATAGCCAGGACCAGGACCGTCTTTGATTTCCGGCAGACGGCGCCCAGGGGATATTGCTTCACGTTAAAGCAGCAGGGTCGGCACTGTCGATCAGGTGGATGAACGAGCCGAACACCGAATCGCGACGCAATCCGCAATGCCCCAGATCGGCGCCGGCTGCGTCGCTGACCGACCACAGCTTTTGGGCGCCGTCTTCACGAATCACTGTCGCGTAGTGGAATTCATGGCCGCGAAATGCGCTGCCGGCGCTGCCCAGCGGTCCAGTGCCGAGCAGCGTGGCAGAGCGATAGCCGAGCTGCAGCTTGCGCGCCGCAAAGCTGGTTTCGAGTGGCAGCAGATCGGCCATCCTATGCGTGTCGCCCGCGGCATCGGTCAGCGCCCGGCCCAGCACCATGTAGCCGCCGCACTCGCCATATATCGGCCTTTTGAGGGCGGCCGCGCGGCGCAGGCCGTTCAAAAAAGCTTCCGCCGCGGCGAGGCGGGCCGCCCATAGCTCGGGATAACCGCCCGGCAAATAGACCGCATCAGCGAAGGGGTCGGGCGGCTCGCCGGCAAGCGGCGAAAAAAACGACAGCTCCGCGCCGGCCCGCCGCCATCCAGCAAGCAGGATCGGATAGGCGAAGCGGAAGGCGTCGTCGTGAGCGATGGCGATGCGCTGACCGAGTGGCGGAATGCCGATGCTGGAAGCTTCCGCGGCGAGCGTCGCGGGTCGGGCCAATCTAAACAGCCAGTCGATCTCGATACAGGATGCGATGTGCGCGGCGGCCAGCGCGATGGCGGACTCGGCGGCTGCTGCCTCCTCGGCGGGCACCAGCCCGAGATGCCGCGAAGGTAGCGTCATCGCCGGATCGGCAGGCAGCGTGCCGAGCACAGCCAAATTCGGCAGATTCCGCGCGACTGCTCCGCAAAGTACGGACAGATGTCGTTCGCTGGCGACACGGTTGAAAATGACTCCGGCGATCAAAATGTCGGAGCGATGGCAGACAAATCCATGCAATAGAGCCGCTGACGATGCTCCCTGGCCACGGGCATCGATAACCAGCACCACCGGCCAGCCAGTGATCCGCGCCAATTCGGCAGTCGAGCCGGTCTCGCCGTCGGCACCGGTCCCATCAAAAAGGCCCATCACACCTTCGCACAGGACGAGATCGCACGCCTGCCCGAGCTCGGTCACGAGCGCCGCCAGCGTTGCCGGCCGCATCGCCCAGACATCGAGGTTCACACAGGGCTCACCCACAGCCGCCGCGTGATAAGTCGGATCGATAAAATCAGGCCCGGCTTTGGCCGCGGCGACCCGCACGTCACGCCGGCGCAGATGCCGCAGCAGGCCCGCTGTCACCAATGTCTTGCCGCTGCCCGAGGCCGGCGCGGCGATGATCAACCCACGCGCTCTCACCTCAGCATTGAGCGAAGCGCCTCACTCAGCTCGGCAATTTGTCGCCGTCAGGCGGTGCTGGGACGTCAAACGCGTTGACCATCCCCGATAGGAACGAAAAATAATTTGCCGCCGCGGTCAGTTCGACCAGCCACTGCGCACCGTGCCGCTCTTTGAGCCTATTCTGTACCGCTTCGTCGGCGCGATTGGTACGGATCAGCTGACGCGTATAGGTCACGATATCCCGCTCGTCTTCCGGCAAATTGGCGGGGTCGCCCTTGGCGCGCAACAGGTCGATCGTCGCCTCCGGGACGCCGGCGCGGCGCGCGGCACCCACCTGTGCCGCCCAGACATAGGCCGCTTCCTTCTCACGCACCGCCGCCAGGATCGCGTGCGAGCGCAATTTCGCTTCGACAACACTCTCTTCGCGGAAAAAAGTTACTAGCGGCAACACGCGATGGGCCAATTCCGGGCTATGCAGCAATATGCTGAATGGTCCGCGCACCTGACCAAAAACTTTAAGGACCTCGTCGACAACGCCGTGATATTGGCTTGGAACATCGGTTTTTCCTGAAACCGGCGTAATTCTCGGCATGATCTCCTCCCGTTATTTCAGACCTGGATAGGGTTTGCCCCAGTCGTCGAGATAGACGACATCGGAGAGCGGCCCGCGGCCGACCGGCCCAAACCGTCCCATTGGGTACCCGATCGGCAGAATGGCATAAGAATGATAGCCGGGCGGAACACCCATTGCCGCGTCAACTTCCTTCTCGTATTGGGTGTGGCGGGTGGTCAGGGTCGAGCCCAGACCCAATGCGCGCGCAGCCAACAGCATGTTCTGCACTGCCGGATAGATCGACGAGCCGGCAGTGCGCCCGGGATTGGCGCCGTCTTCAAGACAGGCGACGATCCACACCGGCGCCTCATGATAGTGATCGGTCAGATACTCGACGGCGGCGTGCTGGCGCTTGTAGCGTGCAGGGTCAGATCCTGGAGGCGGTGGGCTCGACGCGTAACGCGGCCCGACGACCTCGTCGAATGCCTTCTTGTAGTAGACCTGCACCGCCTTCTTCTTCGCCGGATCCTTCAGAACCAGAAAACGCCAGCGCTGGGTGTTGCCGCCGCTCGCCGCCGCCTGGCCGGCCGCAAGGATTTTGAAAATCAATTCATCGGGCACGGGGTCGGGCTTGAGCCGCCGCATCGCCCGCATCGTGTGCATGATTTCAAAGACGTCGGTTCCGCTTGCTTGTCCTTGCCCCTCAGGCATTCTTTCCTCCGTGGCCGATCGAGGCGAAGTCTAGAGGCGATCGCTGGATTCTCACAAGGCTGACGGCGCGTTTGGGCGGCCCGAACGCGGCGAGTCGGTGCCGGGCATCGAGCAGTCCTGCCTTGCGAGAGACAGGCCTCAGGTAGGCTAACCGATCATTGGGTCGGCTGCTCGCGGTAAACTCGCGCAAAAAACGGTTGATAGGTCCTGCAGTACACCTGCGCATCGAGGACCTCGCCGGGAACTGCCGGGGCTGTTCTGACGACCTGCGGCTGAAACGGTGTCGTGCACATCTGCTCGGCAAGCAGTGGATTGACCCGCGGGTCGTAGCGGTTGAACGCCGCGAATGCCCGCGGGATATCGCTGGTCGCCCTCAGCGCGCTGACGTCAAATTGGGGCTCGACCGGGATCCTGGGCGTGCAGCTCGCGGCGAAGAGGCCAAGCACAGCAACAGTCGAGAGTATGCGCATGTCACATCCGATGCTCGATTGACAAAGCGAGTGTGCCGGGCGAATGAGCTGACTGCAACCATCGCGATATGTCATACCGCATCGGGCTTGCGCTCCCACTCGGCCCGGACAAGCTCGTCCGGTTCGGCCTCAAGACGCGCGTCCCGCTCGTTACGGAATACCGCAGGCGATACCCGCGACAGCGCCCATGCTGCAGCGGCGCGGACAAGCGGCGCCGCATCATCAAGACAGCGCTCGGCAGCGGTTTGCAGTTGCGGGAGATCCGGCCCGGCATTGCCAATCGCGATCAGCACATTGCGCAGAAAACGGTTGCGGCCGATGCGCTTGACCGGCGATCCGGAAAACAGGCGGCGGAAGTCGGCATCATCGAGGGCGGCAAGTTCGGCGAGCCGCGGTGAGGTCAGCTCCGCTCGTGGAAAAAAATCGGATTCGTGCGCAACGCGCGCGAATTTGTTCCATGGGCAGACCGCGAGGCAATCGTCGCAACCATAAATGCGATTGCCGATCAATGGGCGCAGCTCGACCGGGATCATTCCCTTGTGTTCGATCGTCAGATACGAAATACAGCGGCGCGCATCGAGCCGATGCGGTGCCGGGAATGCCGCGGTCGGGCAGATGTCGAGACAGCGTCGGCATGAGCCGCAATGATCGGTTTCGGGCGGGTCGGGTTCGAGCGTGAGGCTCAGATATATTTCGCCGAGGAACAGCCACGACCCAAATTGGCGGGAGACGAGGTTCGTGTGCTTGCCCTGCCAACCGAGCCCGGCAAGCTGCGCCAGCGGCTTTTCCATGACTGGCGCGGTGTCGACAAACAGCTTCAAGGCGCCCGGCCATTCGCCGTCGATCCAGCGGGCGAGCGCTTTTAATCGCCGTTTCAGCATGTCGTGATAATCGCGGCCGCGGGCGTAAACCGAGACGATTCCGGCCTCGGATCGATCGGCCACACCCAGCGGATCATCTTCCGGGGCGTAATTGACCCCGAGCACGATGACGGTTCTTGCTTCCGGCCATAGGGCTTGCGGATCGCCACGCCGTTCGGCGGTGCCCGCGAGCCAACCCATGTCGCCGTGATAGCCGCGGGCGATGAATTCGCGCAGTCCGTTGCGCGCTTCGTCACCGAGATGGGCGGCGGCAAAACCGACCGCATCGAAGCCTGCGGCCAATGCCCGCTCGCGGATCTTCTCCCGAATCGGGTCGTGCATCTTCAGCCGCGGCCGCGATAGGGCGCCACGCCATGATCGGGAAGCCACAGCCCAGGTGGGGGTGCCGCGGTCTGATAGAACACGTCGATCGGGATCCCGCCGCGCGGATACCAATAGCCAGCGATCCGCAGCCAACGCGGTTCGGCAGCGTCGACCAGCCGACGGGCGATCGCCAAGGTACAATCCTCGTGAAACGCCTGGTGGTTGCGGAACGAGCCGAGAAACAGCTTGAGCGACTTGCTTTCGACGATCGCCGCCTCAGGAGCGTAATCGATAACAAAATGGGCGAAATCGGGCTGGCCAGTCACTGGGCAGAGGGAGGTGAATTCCGGGCAGGTGAAACGGACGAGATAGAGGAGACCCGAATGCGGGTTTGGCACGGTTTCGAGCACCGCCTCATCGGGTGATAGCGGCAGCCCCGTCAGCCGCCCGAGTTGGGTTAGGACGGGCTTTTCGGTCATTGCGGCACCAGGCCCGCGGCTGGCTGCTGCGCTTTGGCAAAAGCGGCGACAAAATCGCCCAGCCTGCCGATGTCGATGGCATGGCGCATCGCCGTCATCAATTCGGCGTAATAATGCAGATTGTGAGCAGTCAGCAGCATCGCGCCAAGAATCTCGCCGCTGCGGCAGAGATGGTGCAGATAGGCGCGGCTGTAACCGGCGCAAGCCGGGCAGCCGCAGTCTACATCGAGCGGCGCCGGGTCGGCGGCATGGCAGGCATTGCGTAGATTGAGCGGACCGTTTCGGGTAAAGGCTTGCGCGGTCCGCCCCGAGCGCGTCGGCAATACGCAATCAAACATATCGATGCCGCGGCTGACGGCGCCGACAAGATCGGCAGGTTTGCCGACCCCCATCAAATAGCGGGGCCGGTCCGCCGGCAGTGCTGGTACCGTCACATCGAGCACAGCAAAAGTTGTCGCCTGACCTTCGCCGATCGCAAGTCCGCCGACCGCGTAACCGTCAAACCCGATCTCTTTGAGCCGCGTTGCCGAGCGCAGCCGCAAATCGGGATGCACACCGCCTTGGACGATGCCAAAAATGCCGCGTCCCGGCCGCTCGATAAAGGCGCGCCGCGAGCGCTCAGCCCACCGCATCGACAATTCCATTGACGCTTCCACTGCTTCGGGCGGCGATGGGTAGGGAGTGCATTCGTCGAGCGCCATCGTCACATCGGCGTCGAGCAGGCGCTGGATCTCGATCGAGCGCTCGGGTGTCAACAGATGCGCGCCGCCGTCGAGATGCGAACGGAAGGTGACGCCGTCTTCGCCGATCTTGCGCAATTTAGCGAGCGACATGACCTGAAACCCGCCGGAATCGGTCAAGATTGCGTAGGGCCAATTCATGAAAGCGTGCAATCCGCCAAGAGCGGCAATGCGCTCGGCACCCGGGCGCAACATCAAATGATAGGTGTTGGCTAGCACAAGGCGGGCACCAGTCGCGGCCACAGCTTCGGAGGTCATCGCCTTGACGGTTGCGGCGGTGCCGACCGGCATAAAGACCGGCGTGTCGATCACGCCATGCGCGGTCACCAGCTTACCGCGCCGCGCCGCGCCATCGCGCGCCAGCACCTCAAAACCGACAGTCACCACGTTGCTCTCATTCTGGTGCGACGAAACCTCTGCTCTCTCAGGGCCTGAGCCGGGGATCTGCTGGCGCCTGAAAATAAGTGATTGCAAAGGTGGGCATGCTGCATCTACAGCAAATCAGCAGCAAAAGTTTGCCCAGGACTCCACGAGCCCACGCACCTTGAACCGACGGCCGACAACATCAAGGGCTACCAGTTTAATCCGAGATCTCCTCCGGCTCTGCCGACCCAGCCGAACGTAAGATGGCGCCGGTGCGTTCGACGAAAAACCGCTGTGCGACACAATGGCTTGGCTCTTCATACTCTGCGCCGATCTGTTCGAAATCGCCTGGCCGTTCGTATTAAAGTGGACGGCACCGCTGTCGCCACTGGCACCGCTTGTTGTTGTACTCGTCTTCGCGATCCCGGCAAATTTTCTATTGGCGCAGGCTGTCAAGCGACTGCCCGCGGCCACAGTCTATGCGACCTTTGTCGGCATCGGCACCGCCGGTACCGCCGTTGTCGGCATGCTCTGGTTTCGCGAGAGCACCAATCTCGGCCGCATCTGTTCGCTCATTCTGATCCTTGTCGGCCTGATCGGGCTCGGTTTCTTTTCCGCGGCGAGCGAGTGACCGGCGCAGATGGTCCGTCCAGTTAGAAATCCTCGATGCGGATCAGGCGCGGCAGTTCGAGCACGGTATCGAGCTTTTCGATCCGGGCGAGCGCGCGGCGCAATGCCGCCTCGACCGTGACGTGAGTGGTCAACACCACCGGCACTGCTTCACCCGGGGCGCGGCCACGCTGGAGCATGGCCTCGAGCGAGACGTCTTCGTCGCGCAACGCCGCAGCGACATCGGCGATGACACCCGGCTGGTCGACCACCATCAGTCGTATGTAATAGGCGCCTTGATGGCATTCGATCGGCACGCCCGGAATGCTGCGCAAATCGGCGGTCGGGATACCGAACGGCAATACCCGGCGACCGGCGGCGATGTCGACGAGGTCGGCAGCAACGGCCGAAGCGGTCGGGAACGCTCCCGCACCACGCCCTTCGAGCACCACGCGGCCGACAAAGTCGCCTTCGGCGACGACCGCATTGTAGACGCCCTCGACCGCCGCAATCGGTGTTGCCCGCGGCACCATGCAAGGATGTACGCGCTGTTCGAGCCCCGCCTCGGTTAACCGCGCGATGCCGAGCAGCTTGATGCGATAGCCGAGCTCTTCGGCGAAATCGATGTCGAGCCGCGAGATATGACGGATGCCTTCGGCATAGACCCCGGCAAGATCGATCGGTCGGCCAAACCCGACGCTCGCCAAGATCGCGAGCTTGTGAGCGGCATCGATGCCATCGATGTCGAAGCTCGGATCGGCTTCGGCATAGCCGAGTTTCTGCGCCTCGGCCAGCACCTCGGCGAATTCGCGCCCGCTCTCCCGCATTGTCGTCAAGATGTAGTTCGAGGTACCGTTCAGGATCCCGTAGACGCGGCGCAACCGGTTGCCAGCGAGACCTTCGCGCAAGGTCTTGATCACCGGAATACCACCAGCGACCGAGGCCTCAAATGATAAAGCGAGCCCCTGTTCTTCGGCTTGCGCGGCAAGTCGCGTGCCGTCATGCGCCATCAGCGCCTTGTTGGCGGTGACGACATGCCTGCCGTGCGCGAGAGCGGCGTCGACGACGCGCGCCGCAACCCCCTCTGCGCCGCCGATCAGCTCGACGACAACGTCGATCTCGGGATCGGCCGCCATTGCCACAGCATCCTCGTACCAGCGCACGGCCGACAATTCGACGCCGCGGTCGCGGCGCCGGTCGCGCGCCGACACCGCGGTCACGACGAGCCGGCGACCGGCGCGCTCGGCCAGCAAATCGGCCTGGTCCTGAAGCAATTTGAGGGTGCCGGCACCCACCGTGCCCAGTCCGGCGACGGCAATCTTCAACGGCGGCTTCACAAATTCGACCCCGCGACAACGCGCCCGAAAGGCGTTCGGGCAATCGAGCGCCGCACCGATTGATGCAGCGCCACGGCGCGTTGTAGCTTGGCTTTCTCAAACTTTCGATAATTTTCCCAAATGCTGAGCCGGTTCGACAGCCCGGAAACTACTGTTCGAACAGAATCTCGGCGCGGCTCTGCCCCGCATCGCTGCCGGTGGGGGCCGCTTCGACCTGGATCTTGTTTGCCGGAATCCCCGCTTTGCTCAGGGCGTTGGCGACCGCTTGGGCGCGGTCGAGCGCCGTACGGTAGCTGTTCAGTTCCTGGGCGGCGCCGCTGGCGACCCCGGCATGGCCGACAACCCGCACCAAGCCTGGCTTCGTATGATAGCGCGATACGAGCTTGCCCAATGCATCACGATCGGCATCGGTGAGGCTCGGCGTGTCGCCGGAAAACGCAATGGCGGCAACTTGGGTAAACGCGGCCGGGGGCGGCGCCGGTTTTGCCGCCTTGCCGGGCCCGGTCGCCGTCGCGGTGCGGATCGGGCTCGCTGGCGGCAGGACCGGCGGTGGCGGCGCCGGCTCGAATTGCGCCGATCCGATTGCGGGCGGCATCGGCGTGGGTGGAGGCGGCGCCGGCAAATGCGCTCCAGGAGCCGTGGGGTTCGCCGGGTTTGGAGCAACCGGTACCGCCAGCTCGCTCGGGCGTGGCGGTGCCGAGAGGCTTTGCTGTGGCTGCGGCAGCGCCGCAATCTGCGGCGATTGAAGGCTTGATTCGATCGGCTCCGACTCGGGCGGCTGTCCCGATTTCCGCGTGCCTTTCGTGGAAGGTTCGGCCGCCGCAGACTGTGCCGCAGCCACACCCGCCCCGGACGAATGAGCTGTGGACGAAGCCGAAGCCGATGCGCTCGAAGCGACCGCGGCGCTGGGTGCGGCGGGGTTGCCGCCGCCGGTCCCAGAGTTAGGAGCTGGCTGTGTCCCGCCCGTGCCTGATGGTGTTGCCGGAGGTGGCGGTGGCGGAGGCGGCGGCGTTTCGTCAGACTGCTGTGCCTCCAAATGTTCGCTGGTGTAGTGGGCGTTGGCGCGGTCGGCGACCAGGCTTTGCGTTAATTTTTGGAGTTCGGACGTGGTCAGCGCCTGGCTCGGTGGCGGCGGCACGGTCGCCAGATTCGGATAGCTCCTTGCCTCGGCGGCCGTGAGGTTTTTGGTATTTGGGGTCGCCGCGGGGTTCGGATCGTTGGCGCTGACCCCGACCCAGTTGCGATAGGTTGCAATAGGGTTGCAGCCAGTGACCATCACAAGCAGAGCGGATAACACCGCTCCTGTGATCGCACCGGCGCCGCAACGGCGGGAGCGGTTTTTGCAATTGATCATAACGGCACAACCAACGAAAAGGCCGGGTCCCGGAACCTCGACGCAAGAGTGGACGCAAATTTCCCGGCGGCTGCACTTTCGCTCGGCGCTGGTATTAGATCAAGTCCAACGCCTCACTACATGTTGATACCAGAATGAGCGGCCCAAAGACTCTGGCCATGCGCGGTGCCGATCTGATGGCGCAAAGCGCGATCATTGGAGACAAGGAAACGATAATGGATGACACTAGCCGGGTAAATCTCGGTAGCCGAACTGCCGGAAAGAGCGTACCCCCCCAGACTCCGCAGGCCAATGATGACATGCCTGTAAAGGCGGCCGAATTTACTCGCGAAATGGCCGAGATTGCCGATAAGAGCCAGCATCTCGTCGCCGAATTTTTGAAACGGCAAACGCCCGAAGAGGGAATCGGCATGGCGAGCCCGCTCGCCATCGGTGCCGCGTTTTTTGAAATGACAGCGCGGATGATGTCGGACCCCTCGCGTCTGGTTCAGGCCCAATTGTCGCTATGGAACGACTACATGACATTGTGGCAGCGGACCGCGCAGCGCTTTCTCGGCGGCCAGGCGGAACCGCTGATCGAGCCGGCGCAAGGCGATCGCCGTTTTCGCGACGCTGCCTGGGACAACAACGCGCTATTCGACTACATCAAGCAGAGTTATCTGTTGACCGCGCGCTGGTTGCAAAACACGGTGCGCGAGGTCGAAGGCATCGACGAGCGCACGGCTCGCAAAGTCGATTTTTATACGCGGCAATTTATCGACGCACTCGCCCCGTCAAATTTTTTGATGACCAATCCCGAGGTCTTGCGCGCAACGATCGAAAACCGCGGCGAGAACCTGCTGAATGGTCTCAAAAACCTGCTTGACGATCTCGAACGCGGCAAGGGTCGGCTGGCGATCCGGATGACCGACACGACGGCCTTTCGCATCGGCGAAAACATCGCGGTGACCCCCGGGAAGGTTGTGTATCAGAACGATCTGATGCAACTCATCCAATACGCGCCCACGACGGACAAAGTTAAGCGTCGGCCGTTGCTGATCATCCCGCCATGGATCAACAAATTTTACATTCTGGATCTGCGGCCCAACAACTCGTTTATCCGATGGGCCGTTGGACAGGGCCACACGGTTTTTGTAATTTCTTGGGTCAATCCAGACGAGCATCTCGCTGCAAAGACCTTCGACGACTATATGCGCGAGGGCCCGCTCGCCGCCTTGGATGCGATCGCCGCGGCCACCGGCGAATGCGAGACCAATGTCATCGGCTATTGCCTCGGCGGCACACTACTCGCCTGCACCCTCGCCTATATGGCGGCAAAGGGCGATGACCGGATCAAGAGCGCCACGTTCTTTGTGACGATGGTCGATTTCGCCGAAGCCGGTGAGCTTTCGGTCTTTATCGACGAGGAGCAGCTTGCGGCCCTCGAAGAGCGCATGAATGCCAAGGGTTATCTCGAAGGCCACGACATGGCGACGACGTTCAACATGCTGCGGGCCAATGATCTGATCTGGTCTTTTGTGGTCAACAATTACCTGCTTGGCAAGGCTCCATTCCCGTTCGACCTCCTGTACTGGAACGCCGATTCGACGCGCATGCCCGCGGCAATGCACAGCTTTTATCTGCGCAACATGTACCAGGAAAATCTTTTGGTTAAGCCGGGTGGGATCAGCCTCGACGGCGTGCCGATCGATCTTGGCAAGATCAAGACCCCTGCTTTTATCCTATCGACTCGCGAGGACCATATCGCGCCGTGGCGCTCGACCTATTCGGCAACGCGGCTCTATAAGGGGCCGATCAAATTTGTGTTGTCGGCTTCAGGCCATATCGCCGGCGTTGTCAACCCGCCGGGCGGCAAATACGGTCACTGGGAAAACGACAAAAACCCGCCAACCCCGGAAGAATGGCTGGCCGGAGCGACCCAGCATCAGGATTCCTGGTGGCCGCTGTGGGAGCGCTGGGTCGAGAATTATGCCGGTGACGAGGTGCCGGCGCGCCAGCCCGGCGACGGCAAGCTCAAGCCAATCGAGGATGCCCCGGGGTCATACGTCAAGGTGCGCGCCGAGGATTGACGCTTCGCGGCTTCCGGCGGCCTGAGCTTCGCGCATAGCTGGTTCGCCGCCCGACCGCGCCCTATCCTCCAGTCCTCTCCATTAAAGTGCCGCGATCGTTCCTGGGCGACATAGCTGCGCTGAACGGGCCGAAAAGTGGCGCGGAAAAATCGAGGGGAAAAACGCGATGCTCGGTTGGTTTGGCGAACTAAACGTCAAGGAACGGCGCACGATGGGCGCCTGCTTTGGCGGCTGGGCGCTCGATGCGTTCGACGTTCAGATGTACAGCTTTGTCATTCCCACTGTGATCGCGGTGTGGTCGCTGTCGAACGGCAAGGCGGGTCTGATCGGCACCGTCACCCTGTTGATCTCGTCCTTGGGAGGATGGTTTTCGGGGACCTTGGCCGATCGCTTCGGCCGGGTCAAAATGCTGCAGATCGCGATTGTGTGGTACTCGATTTTCACCTTTTTGTGCGCTTTCGCTCAGAATTTCGAGCAGTTGTTCATTCTGCGTGCCCTGCACGGGTTCGGCTTTGGCGGCGAGTGGGCCGCGGGTGCGGTGCTGATGGGCGAGGTGATCCGCGATAAATATCGCGGGCGCGCCGTCGGGTTGGTGCAGACAGGCTGGGCTGTGGGCTGGGGCGTTTCGGCATTGGTCTACACCGGGCTTTACGCATTCCTGCCGGAAGCGATCGCTTGGCGGGTGCTGTTCGCTGTGGGCTTGATCCCGGCAATTTTTGTCGTCTGGATCCGCCGCCACATCGACGAGTCGGAGGTGTTCAGGCAGCGACGTGCCGATCAGCCGGGGTTTGGCGCCGGACATTTGTTTGCCGCGTTTCGCCGGCCGCATCTATGGACCACGGTCAAGGTTACGCTGATGGTCTCGGGCGCGCATGGCGCTGGCTATGCGCTCGGAATCTGGATGCCGACCTATTTGCGTACGGTGCGGCATTTGTCGGCAACTGGCGCCGGAGGATTTTTGCTCGTCCAGATCCTTGGCGCATTATTCGGCTTTTTGCTCGGGACCTACCTGTCCGACGCCATCGGCCGCAAATGGACCTTTTTGTGGTCGACCATAGGATCTTTGATATTCGTCCCGATTTTCTTGCTCGTGCCGATGAATAACCAAGTCCTGTTCTGGCTCGGAATACCGATGAACATTATTATATTGATAAAATTTCCCCCGATGGGGCCGTTCATGACAGAACTCTTTCCAACTGCGGTACGCGGCACGGCGCAAGGTTTTTGCTATAACGCCAGTCGGGCGATCGGCTCGTTCCTGCCGACGATTGTCGGATTTGCCAGCCAGAGCTTCTCGCTCGGCGTCTCGATCGCGGTGCTCAGCACTTTTGCTTGTGGTTTGACGATCGTCATGCTGATGCTGCTGCCCGAGACGCGCGGGCGCAGTCTCGCCAGTCTCGAGGCCGAACCCGTGCCGGCCGGAACGGCAGGGGCGTTCGAACCCCGCGCGGGCGTATCGTAACAGGATCTCGGCATAGGCGAGGCCAACGCGCTAATCTGCAACCCGCAAATGAAATCGCTGTTTTTTGCTGCGGCCCTACTTATGGCCGCCCCAGCGCTGGCGCAGCCGATCCCTGGCAGCGAAGGTTGGCTGCTGGTCCCGACGCCGAAACATAAGCAGGCCTCGCGACAGATGAGCCCGCTCGACGCGGCACTCGTGCGCTGCTATCGGGCAGCGATCGCGACCGGGCAGTTTTTCCTTGGTGACGTAAACTATGTCCTCGGGCGTTGTCAGCAGCCGCTCGCCGCATGGACCGCCGCGTGTGAACAAAGGGAGGGTCGGGGGGCTGCGATCTGCCTGTTGGGTCCTCAGCAAGCTGTCGGAGACGCCTTGCGCGACGCGTGGGTTCACCGAAACGATCTCAAAGGCTGGCTCGCTTCCTTGCCGCCCTTGCCTAAAACCGGACCGGGGCAGCGCGACTTAGGCGGTATCGGCTCAGCTACACCTCGATCAAGACAGTCGATAGGCGGTAAATAGCTTGCTGCCGGCCGTGCCGGCATTCCGCCGTTTTCGGCGGATGTCGGCGTCAGCGGCGTCACATGCGGGAGACTGGGCGATGACCGAAGTTCTATTGCCGACCACCGTGGTCGGCAGCTATCCGCAGCCCGACTGGTTGGTCGATCGCGAGCGCCTCGTCCATTTGCCGCCGGTGCGGGTGCGTGCCCGGGAATTATGGCGCATCCCCGAACCGTGGCTCGAACAAGCCCAGGACGATGCCACACGGCTCGCGATCCGCGACATGGAAATCGCCGGCATCGATATCATTACCGATGGCGAGATCCGCCGCGAGAGCTACTCGAACCGGTTCGCGACCGCTCTTTCCGGGCTCGATCCCGATCATCCGGCGACGGTGCGCGGGCGGTCGAGCGGCACTGTCGTCGTGCCGCGCATCGTCGGACCGATACGCCGGCTCCACCCGGTCGAGAAGCGCGATGTCGAATTTCTTCGCCGTCACACCGATCATAAAATCAAGATCACCCTGCCCGGTCCGTTCACGATGTCGCGCCAGGCCCAAAACGACTATTACCGGGACGAAGAAGAGCTGGTCATGGATTACGCTGCCGCGGTCAATGCCGAGCTGCGCGATCTCAAGGCGGCCGGCGTCGATGTAATCCAGCTCGATGAGCCGTGGTTGCAGGCGCGTCCCGCGGAGGCGCGTCGGCTGGCGCTGCCGGCGATCGATCGCGCGCTCGACGGCATCCCCGGACCGACGGCGCTGCATCTCTGCTTCGGCTATGCCTATGTCTCGCGCGACAAGCCCAACCGCTACGCGTTTTTATCGGAATTGACTGCGACCCGCATCAACCAGATCTCGATCGAAGCGGCGCAGCCCAATCTCGATCTGTCCGATCTCGACGCTCTTGACGGGAAGACGGTAATCTTTGGCGTGATCAATATGGGCGATCCGCAGCCCGAAACGCCGCAAATCGTCGCCGACCGCATTCGCGCGGCGCTGGCGCATCTCCCGCCGGAGCGGCTGGTCCCGGCGCCCGATTGTGGCATGAAGTACCTGCCGCGGGAGGTTGCGTTTGCCAAATTGAAGGCGCTCGCCGAGGGTGCGGCGATTGTTCGCCGTCAACTAACCGGCAATTAGACCCGCCGCCAAGCCATCCCTCAATACTGCCAGATCAAGGTATTGGCGGCATTTTCGGCGGTCCGGGCGAGCGCCAACGCGGTTGGCACCTGCAACAGATCGCCGGGGCGGCTTCCCGCTGCGAACCACTCGGCACCGGACTGCGCAAAGGTGGTCATCGAAAACGCGTCGCTATGGCGAGTGATGAAATCGAGAAGCCGTTCCAACCGGTTTTGATTGACCGTGTTGCGCCGCGTGTCCCGGTAGCGGAAGTCGCGATGTTTGACGAATTCGAACGGGTGCGTGAGCACCACGACGGGGGATATGGCCGCCCGACGTGCCGCCCATAACAACGCCTCCATCTCGCGCCACGATGTCGAGGTGATCGCCAATAGGCGCAGCCGAGATCCGCCCGGCAACGACTTCGCCGCGTAAGTGAGCGCCGGGACTTCGAGCACCCCGCCAAACAGCCGGCGACCGCTCGCCAGGTGAAATTCCGGATCTTGATGCCGATAAAGGGCCAGCCCGATATTCGAGCCGAGGGTCATGCCGCACGCGGACATCGCCTGATGCAGCGCCGGACCACACGAAAAACTGCCGGCCCGTAACGCCTTTGGTAGGGCGAGTCGCCACGCCGAGAACTGGGAGAAGCCAAACTCGATCATCTCCCGCAGTTCATCGGCCGGACGCGTTGCGCAGTCATCGCCCGCCAGCGCTGCGTAGCGCCAGGCCGGATCGCGGAACCGCAGCCAACCCGGATGAAGATGCAGCTCCAGATCGTGCCCCTCCTCGGCAATCCGTTCGACGATCCGTCCCATCGGCCGCTCGCCGAAATAAAAGCACTGAAGAACTTCGACAAAAAACGTCGCAGGCACGCGAAAATCACGCAGGGTGCGCAGCAGGAACTCAAGACCTTCGCTGCGGCCCTTTATCGTGCAGTCAACGAGTTCGCTGCTTAAGGGGCGGTACCGGGCAGAATAGGCGAAGGCACCACCGATGCTGAATTCGGTATCGATCGTAAGGCACACCTCGGTCGGCGACACCCCGCCGTGCTCGGCTCTTGTACATACTGGGGTGGTTGCCGATCGAACTGGCATTGCCGCCGTCCGGACTCCCGAGGAAAGCGCTGTCCGACTAACGTGGCGCGCTTGATGTCCACCGCAACCGGCTCCGCACAAGGTTTACCATTCTGGCGGCATGACGAGATCTGCTCCGCAGTGCCACGGCCGGCCTGCCCGGCGCGAGCCGACGATCCGCTCACGCCTCGCCGTAATGGACGCGGCGGAAGTGCCGCGACGGGATCAGATCGTCGATATGGACGTCCCACAGCATGCTTCCCGACGATTGCTGGTAATCGCGGAACAAATGCTCGAACTGGCCCATCTCAGTGACCCTGGCCGCATCGAGACCAAAACCGCGCGCAATCGCGGCGATATCGCCGCGGCCATGGGTGGCATGATTGGGGTCGCCTCCGGTTGAGCGGAACTTATGGGTCTCGGCGCCATAGCCGCCGTCATTCAAGATGCAGATCAGCAATTTGAGGCCGTGACGGCGCACTGTCTCCAACTCCTGGATGTGCTGATAAAGACTGCCATCGCCGTCGATCAGCATGACCTTGTCGTTGCCGCCCGCGACAGCGACCCCGATCGCGGCCGACAAGCCCGATCCGATCGCCCCGAAATCGATCGGGATGTGGTAATTGCCGCCGGGACGGCCCTTCAGATGCGTCATGGCAAAACTGAAACAATGGCCGCCGGCGACGACGACATCCCAATCCTTCGGCACTGTGTCGTCGATTTCGCGCAGCACCGGTCGCGGGTCCAAGGTGCCGGGGGTCACCGCAAACTCCTTGGCGTCGGGCAGATCGGCGGCTATGCGCGCGGCGACTAAATTGCTGCGCCAGCCCGAGCGACGGATGCCGCGCTCGCGTAGCCGGCGGGTCACAGCCTCGGCGGTGGCGCGGGCATCGGCGCGGATATGCAGATCGGCGGTTCTGAGCCCCTGCCACAGCCCGCGGGGGTTGATATCAACTTGGACGACTTTGGCTTTCGGGTAGAGGTGGCCGCCATCGGTCGTGTAATGACCGAGGCCGGCCCCAAAGCCGATCACGAGGTCGCTTTCGGCGAAGAATTCGCGGCCGAGATCGGTCGAAAAGCCTCCCGCGATGTCAAAGGCGAACGGGTTGCCGTCGAACAGCCCTTTGGCGAGCAGGGTTGTCGCCAATAGAGCACCGCTCTCCTCGGCCAAGGCCTCGAGCGCCTGGCGCGCACCTGACCAAATCGCGCCACGCCCGCCGATCACCACCGGGTGCTCTGCCGAAGCGATCATCGAGGCGACTTCGTCGGCCGCGGCGGGGTCGGGCGGGATGATTTGTGCCCGCGGCATAAGATCGGTCGACGGGGTGTAGTCCGGCCGGGACGGAAACGGCTCTTTTTGCAGGTCGAGCGGCACGCTCAGCACCACCGGGCGGCGCTCGAGTCGGGCGACATAGAAGGCTTCGCGCACGCAGTCGAGCGCGCGACCGATCGTGCGGACCGGAATAAAAGCAGCGCCGGTCGCCAATGCCAGCGGCGCCTGGTCGATCTGCTGCAGGTACCACGGAGAGTCGATCGGTGCGTCACCAGCGAACACCACGACCGGCGCGTTGCCGCGTGCTGCCATTGTCAGCGCGGTCATGATCTGGGTATAGCCTGGACCGCAGGTGACCGAGGCGACCCCAACCTTGCCCGAGGCGCGCGCATAGGCATCGGCCATCGCGACAGCGCAATGTTCGTGACGGGCATGGATCAGCCGCGCCCGCTGATGGTCGGCCATTGCCGCTGACCAGTACATGTTGGCATCGCCCATCAGGGTAAACAATGTATCGACCCCCTCGGCCGCGAACGCCTGCGCCAGGATGTCGGAGACCTGGTTGTCGCTCATCCGGTTTTTTCCTTTCTCAAGGCGAGTTGTTTGCACCATCTGAAAATGCAGCAGATACCCCGCCGGGTCGCGACATCGGTCACATCGCCCGGGGCGACGATGATATTCTCGCCGTTTTCTGACCGAGATCATGCACACAGACAATGACAACCGCACGGGTTTTTCGATGAACAAGCTGGGCCGGGCCCTTCGCGGCAACGATCGCGGTGTACCGCACAGTTGTCATTGGGGCGCATTTTCGGTGCGGGCGAACGCCGGCCGCATCGAAATCCTGCCGCATCCGCGCGACCTCGATCCATCGCCGCTGCTCGCCAACATTCCAGCCGCGGTCGCGCATCGCGCGCGCATCGCCCGGCCGATGATCCGGCGCGGCTGGCTCAAGCACGGGCCGGGAGCCGATCGGCGGCGCGGACGCGACGAATTCGTCGCGGTCGACTGGCCGCATGCGCTCGATCTCGTCGCGGCAGATTTGCGGCGCGTATATGCGCAGTATGGGCCCAAGGCGGTGTTCGGCGGGTCCTATGGCTGGGCCAGCGCCGGCCGTTTTCATGACGCGCAGCACCAGATCCATCGATTTTTGAACCTCGCCGGCGGCTATGTGCGCTCGATCAACAGCTACAGCTCCGGTGCTGCGACGGTGATCCTGCCGCATGTCGTTGGCGGGCAAGGGATCGTTGCCGGCAACAATGTCAGCTGGGACGAACTCGTCGCGGAGAGCGCGCTGGTGCTGGCGTTTGGCGGCATGGCTCTCAAAAACAACGATGTCGGCGGCGGCGGCACGAGCCAGCACATCGCCCGCGATCGCCTGCGCAAAGCCCGCGATCATGGTGTCGAATTTCATCTGATCGGGCCATTGCGCGACGATATGCCGGCCGAGGCGCGGGCGGTGTGGCATCCGATCCGACCGGGCACCGATGTCGCGTTGATGCTCGGCCTGGCGCATACGCTGGTGACTGAAGACCGATACGATCGCGGCTTTATCGACCGCTATTGCGTCGGCTGGACGGAATTCGAGGCCTACCTTCTCGGCCGCGCGGATGGACAGCCAAAGAACGCGGCGTGGGCCGCGGCGATCTGCGGCATGCCCAAAGATGACATCATCACCCTCGCGCGGCGGACCGCAGAAAGGCGGACCTTGATCACCTGCTCGCAATCGCTGCAGCGCGCCGAGCATGGCGAGCAGCCGATATGGATGGGGCTGGTACTGGCGGCCGTCTTGGGCCAGGTTGGTCTGCCGGGGGGTGGATTTGCTTATGCGCTGGGTTCGACCTCGAACACCGGCAAGCCGCCCTTGGCAGTGCCGCTGCCGAGCCTGCCGACAGGCCGCAACAGCATCGATGACTTCATTCCGGTGGCGCGCATCGCCGACATGCTGCTCAATCCCGGCGAACCGTTCGACTATGACGGCCGCCGGCTCACCTACCCCGACATCAGACTTCTTTATTGGGCCGGCGGCAACCCGTTCCACCATCATCAGGATCTGAACCGGCTGCGCCGCGCCTTTGCGCGACCCGACACTGTCATCGTGCATGATTCGGTGTGGACCGCGACCGCGCGCCATGCCGATATCGTTTTGCCGGCGACCATAACCCTGGAGCGCGAGGATATTGGTGCGGCCGCCGGTGACCCACTGCTCGTCGCAATGCACAAGGCGGTCGAGCGCTATGCCGAAGCGCGCGACGATCACGAAATTTTTGCCGGGCTCGCCGAGCGGCTCGGTTTCGCCCAGGCATTCACCGAAGGGCGTTCGCCGCGGCAATGGCTCGCGTCAATCTATGAACCAACCCGCGTCGCGCTGCGCGAACGGGGCCTTGCCGCACCCGATTTCGAGGCGTTCTGGGAAGCAGGCGAGCTGATCTTGCCAACCTTGCCGTGGAGCGGCGGCCCGCTGCGCGAATTTCGCCGCAACCCGGAAGCCGCCCCGTTGCGGACGCCAAGCGGCAAGATCGAGATCACTTCGGCGATGATCGCCGGTTTTGGTTATTCCGATTGCCCCGGTCATCCGGCCTGGTTGCCGCCAAGCGAAGCGCCCGATGCGGGCACCGCAGCGCGCCATCCATTGTGGCTCGTCGCCAATCAGCCCGCGACGCGGTTGCACAGCCAGCTCGATTTTGGCGCCACGAGCCAAGCCGCAAAGGTCAAGGGCCGCGAGCCGGTCCGTATTCATCCGAGGGATGCGGCGGCGCGCGGCATTCGCGATGGTGATGTCGTACGCCTCTACAATGATCGCGGCGCGTGCCTCGCCGGGGCTGTACTGAGCGAGGATTTGCGACCCGGTGTCGTGCAATTGTCCACCGGAGCCTGGTACGACCCGGAAGACCCCGCCGCCGATGCGCCGCTCTGCGTCCATGGCAATCCGAATGTGCTGACGCGAGATGTCGGCACATCACCGCTGGCGCAAGGCTGCTCCGGTCAGCTGACGGTCGTCGAAATCGAGCGCTTCGAGAGGCCATTGCCGCCGATCAAGTGCTTTGATCCGCCCCTCGGTTCATAGTCAGCACTTACGGCGATCTGACCAACGATTACGAAGCGTCCCGGTGCGCTGAGCATTTTTGCGAGTATCAGGTTCATCATTCCGCTATCTCCTGTGTGGTCACGAAGCCTCCCGTCTTTCCGCTATATTAATTACTTCTGGCGTATACTTGCTATTCGCAAATTTCATCGGAGTATAGCCGTGAGGACTTCGACGGCTTTAATCTTCCCCTTCGTGGCGCTGTTAGCGTTTCCCCTCAGCGCCTTTGCAGACGGAATGTATTTGTGTCGCTCACTGGTAGTTGCTTCAGATTTATGGAACGATGTGATTACCGCTGGGCAGGCTGGTGTACACTTAAATAAAA
>JAFAOB010000042.1 GCA_019238055.1 Alphaproteobacteria bacterium | reverse complement strand
CTCGTCGAGAACCTCTGGGCACGGCTGAAAGAATGGCGCGCCGTTGCCACCCGCTACGAAAAGACCGCGCGTTCCTTCCTTGGGGTCCTCTGCCTTGCTGCGACGACCGATTGGCTCAAGTAATCAAGATCTAACAGGCCTTAGCGCTGCCGCTTCGCGCAAAAAAAGGTCGAGCGGCCGGACTGGACGATGCGGCGCACCCCTTCGGCGCAATCGCAGTCAGGGCAAGGCTCGCCCTCGTGGCCGTAGACTGCCCAGCGGTGCTGGAAATAGCCGAGCTCGCCATTCGCCTGGACATAGTCGCGCAACGACGAGCCGCCGGCCTCGATCGCTTCGTCAAGCACCGCGCGGATTGCTGCCACCAGCCGCTCGGCACGGCTGCGGCCAATCGTGCCGGCGAGTCGCCGTGGCGATAGGCGGGCGCGATAGAGGGCTTCGCAGACATAGATGTTGCCGAGCCCGGCGACGACGCGCTGATCGAGCAGCGCCGATTTGATCGGGGTCATCTTGCCCGCAAGCTTGCCGGCAAGATAGTGGGCATTGAAATCGGTCTCGAGCGGCTCGGGGCCAAGGTCAGCCAATAGCGGGTGCCGGGTCGCCTCGCTGCGCCGCAAGTAATCCACCAGGCCAAAACGGCGCGGGTCGTTGAAGGTGACGACCGTACCGTCGTCGAGAGACAGCACGACATGATCGTGCAGCGCCGCCGGCGACCCGGCAGCGCCGGCGGTGATCCGGCCCGACATGCCGAGATGAAGAAGGAGCAATCCATCACCGTCGAGCTCGATCAAAATGTATTTGCCGCGCCGGCCGAGCGCCCCGATTTGGCTGCCGCGGAGCCGCTCGGCCAATTCGGGCGGGAACGGCCGCCGCAGGTCAGGGCGGCGGAATTCAGCGTGCACAATCCGGCGGCCGGTCATTTTCACCGCCAAGCCTCGCCGGACGGTCTCGACTTCAGGCAGCTCGGGCATGCGACATATGATTTCCGCGCGTCGGTCGCGGCATGGCGCACGCGGTCCGATGCAGTTATCTTCCTGCCCGATGAGCGAGCAAGAAGCAAGCGGCAGCCGCGACTACCGCCATTTGCCGGAAAGCGAGAAGGCATCCGTCGTACGCGCGATCTTTGATACCGTCGCTCCGCGCTATGATCTAATGAACGATCTGATGAGCGGCGGCGTCCACCGATTGTGGAAAGCCGAGATGGTGGCATCAATGAAACCCCGCCCAGGCCAGCGCTTGCTTGATGTCGCCGGCGGTACCGGCGATGTTGCATTACGCGCGCTGCCGCGACTGGCGCCTGAGGCCGGCGTAGCGATCGAGGGTGGGGCCGTCGTCTGCGACGTCAATGCGCGCATGCTTGAGATCGGCCGCGCCCGGGCACTCGATCGCGGCCTGTTGTTCGGCCTCGACTGGCTGGCTGCCGATGCCGAGCGGTTGCCCTTCGCAGACCGCAGTTTTGATCTCTATACGATCGCTTTTGGGCTGCGCAACGTCACCCATGTCGACGCGGCACTTGCCGAGGCGCGTCGCGTGCTGAGGCCAGGCGGACGGTTTTTGTGTCTCGAATTCACGCCTGAGGTGGCGCCGCTGCTGCAGCCGTTATACGACCTCTACAGCTTCTATGTCGTCCCGCTGCTGGGCCAGATTGTCGCCGGTGATCGTGAGGCCTACACCTATCTGGTCGAAAGCATTCGCGGCTTTCCGCGCCAGGGCGAGCTCGCCCGGATGATTGCCGCAGCCGGGCTGGAGCAGGTTCGGTACCGTAACCTGACAGGGGGTATTGCTGCGCTCCACTCCGCTTGGCGCCTTTGACGCGCAGCCCAAATTCGGGTTGCGGCGCAGCCTGCGCAACCTCGCTCGGCTTACCCGGATCGCGCTGACACTGGCGCGTCACGACGCGCTGTTCCTGTTTACCGGGGTGCCGGTCGTCGCATCCTATCTGCGCCTTACCGGGTGGTTTGCGCGCCGACGGGGACACGTGACCGCGCGACCGGGCGAACGTCTTGCCGCTGCGCTCGACGAACTGGGCCCCGGCTTTATCAAGCTCGGTCAGCTGTTGTCGACCCGCGCTGATCTGTTTGGCGAGGAGATTGCGGCCGATCTCGCCCGGCTGCAGGATCGTTTGCCGCCATTTTCTGGTGCTGCGGCGCGCGCCGCAATCGAACGTGAACTCGGCCGACCGCTCGAAATCTTGTTCCAATCGTTCGACGAGATCGCGATCGCCGCCGCATCGATTGCCCAGGTTCATTTCGCACGCACCACAGACGGGCATGACGTGGCCGTTAAGGTATTACGGCCGGGGGTCGCGAACGCCTTCGCTCGCGACCTGGACCTGTTTTTGTGGCTCGCGACACTGATCGAGCGAGTTTATCCCCCGTCACGACGGCTGAAGCCGATCGAGATTGTTCGCACCCTGGCCGAAATCGTCACGTTTGAGATGGATTTGCGGTTCGAGGCCGCAGCCGCCTCCGAGCTCGCCGAAAATTTCGCCGGCGATTTGAGCTTTCATGTCCCCCGCATCGACTGGTCGCGCACCGGCCGCGGCGTTTTGACCTTGGAGCGGATCGAGGGTGTGCGCATCGATGATCGGGCCGGGCTCATCGCAGCCGGTCATCGCGTCGAAGACGTGTTGGCCAAGGCGGCGAGCGCCTTCTTCAATCAGGTGTTCCGGGACGGGTTTTTTCATGCGGATATGCATCCCGGAAACATGTTTGTCGACGCCTCGGGCGCGATCGTGGTTGTCGATTTTGGGATCATGGGGCGGCTCGACCGCATCACCCGCTGGTATCTCGCTGATATGCTGATCGGCTTTTTGCTCGGCGACTACCGGCGTGTAGCGGAAGTCCACTTCGCTGCCGGATATGTTCCCCCGACCCGATCGATCGACGCCTTTACCCAGGCTTGCCGCGCCATCGGCGAGCCGATTCTCGGGCGCCCGCTGCAGGAAATCTCGGTCGCTCGCTTGCTCGCTCAATTATTCCAGGTGACCGAGCAATTCGATATGGAGACGCAGCCGCAACTTTTACTGCTGCAAAAGACGATGGTGCTGGTCGAAGGAATCGGTCGTCGCCTCGATCCCGAAATCAATGTCTGGGCGTTGTCGCAGCCGCTGATCGAAAGCTGGATGCGCGCGAACCGCGGCCCCGAGGCACGGTTGCGCTACCGACTCGAAACCCTCGCCGACACGATCGAGCGGCTACCGCGGCTTGTCGAGAAGCTCGAAACCTTTGTCGATGACATAGCGCACGACGGGATATTGCTGCACGCCGAGTCGCTGGCCTCGCACGCGGCCGAGCAAGCCAAACGCGCGTGGCTGGCGGTGCTCCCGCTCTATCTCGCCGCTGCCGCACTGCTGGCGATCGCCGCGGTGCTCCTGTTCGGAGGATGAACCCGGCTCGCATCTGCGAGCCGGGCCCTTGACGCAAGCGAGTGCGCCTATGGCCAAATGACGCTCCCTTGCAGCGTCACCGGTGAGGTGCTGCCGGATGGCCCCGACGGCGGAAGCGACCCTTGCACCTGCAGCATCGAGGAAGGCGTTGGTGTCGGAGTGGGTGTCGGGGTCGGAGTGGGTGTCGGGGTCGGAGTGGGTGTTGGCGGCGACGGTCCCATCGCTCCAAACGGGTCATCCGTGGTGAGAGACACACCAGCACCGGCAAGCGCCGCCTTGAACTTGGGCCAAGCGTTCGTGCCCGCGTCGCCCGTTATGTTGGCATAGAGCTCTTCGAGCGTGCCGTTATTTCCAAGTTTAACCATTTCCTGCGCGATGGTCGGCAGCGCATGCCCTAGCTTTTGTAGCCAGGACAGAAACGCCATGCCGCAGCCTATGGAATCGTAATCCTGATCCGTACCTTCGGTCTCATTGACCCAGTTGGGCTCGCCGTCTTGCACCCACGTTGGTACCGAGGTGAAATCTGCGAGCGCATTGTTGCCGATGACCATGGCACACCAGCGAGACAGCGCCTCCCCCGTGCTCAGTCCACACAGGTTGCCGTTCATGCTGCACTCACTTAGCTCGGCCTCAAACAGCGCTGAGCAACGCATGGAATTGCCGAAGGCCGCACACACCTCGATCTGGGCGCCGGTCGCGTAGTCGCAGCCCAAATGATCCGCGCCCCCCGTGCCGTCAGTGGCGCCACCAAGCGCGAACACGATCACATCGACCGGACCGCCAGCGGTGCCGAAAAGCGCGTCGTTCGCGGCGCGGATGCGGTCGGCATCCGCGAGCAAGTCCGTCGCGTTCTTCAGAGCCGGCGCGCCGAGGCTGGGGTCGTACCATATTGACACGCCGCTCTTGCTGGCACCGACATATTGCGACGTGCCGGTGTAGCTTGGCCACTTCGGCACAGCGGGAACTGCCGCATGGCTGTGCGGCCGCACTCTC
Source organism: Alphaproteobacteria bacterium (assembly GCA_019238055.1). Classification (GTDB taxonomy): domain Bacteria; phylum Pseudomonadota; class Alphaproteobacteria; order ATCC43930; family CGMCC-115725; genus AP-15. Next base: position 1,707 of record JAFAOB010000042.1, on the reverse strand, counting down.
AGAGGATGGGACATTATGGAATCCCTATGCTGTGGGTGTTGACCGCCGCCGGTGGCGGGTTGATGGTCTCGATGTATTTGCATGACGAGCTCCCTATGCAGATTGCCGCGTTGGCAGCGCTTTTTCGCTGCAGTACCCGCGCTTCTGGCGAACCGCCGAAAGCGGTGGCACAGCGCTATTATGGGTGACAGGCCGGAAAACCCATGTGACGCCTGTCACACAGAACCCCTCGAACTCAGTGCTGCCGTTCCTGGTCGAGAGTGCGGTCCGATGGTTTACATCGGCTCTTTAGGGTTAACACATCCGATCGCGAAAGTCGAGCGAGCAGCCTTCTCTCACGACCGAGGGGTGACGCGAGCCACTCGCGCAGCTGTCATAGCAGCGTGCTATGGTCGCGCAGGCGCAGCAACGGGAGGGAAGCCGTGAAGATATCGAGCATCCGGTCGCAGATCCTGGTTTTGCCCGAAGCCGATCCGTTGGCCGATACGCCGGAAAATCCGAATGCGGCGCGGCCGATCGTGATCGTCAGGATCGGCACCGATGATGGTATCGAAGGGATCGCGGTCACGTTTTACGGCGGGGCGATTACTGCGGCGCTGAAGCGCGCGGTCGATGACCTTGGTGCCCTGACGATCGGCGAAGACCCGCACCGCGTCGAGGCGATCGCCGCCAAATTGCGCGCCGCTGCCGGCGGGTCAGGACCGGCCGGGATGTTCACCCTGGCGCTGTCGGCGATCGACGTGGCGCTGTGGGACATCCGCGGCAAGGCGCTGGGCCTGCCATTGTGGAAATTGCTGGGCGGGGCGCGGCAGCAGGTCGCGACCTATGCCAGCGGCGCCTTGCGGCGCAATCTGTCGTTGGATCAGGCGGTGACCGCGGCTGGAAAGCTGAAGGACAAAGGCTTTCGCGAAGCCAAGGTGCAATTGGCGCTGCCCGGCGATACGACCCCCGCCAAAGAAGTCGAGCGCGCGGTCAAGATCCGTGAGGCGCTGGGCCCCGATATAAAGTTGATGTGCGACATCAATCAGCGCTGGCGGCCGGAGCAGGCGATCGATATCGGCAAGCGGGTCGAAGATGCCGGGGTCGGGCTGTTTTGGCTCGAAGACGTGACAACACATGACGACTATGCCGGGATCGCTCGGGTCAACGCCGCCCTCGCGACTCCGATCTGCGGCGGCGAACTGGTGTACGGCATGGTGCCGTTCCGTCACATGATCGAGGCCCGCTCTGTTGATTATGTGATGATCGACCTCGCCCGGGTCGGTGGTGTCACACCTTGGTTGAAGGTCGCCGGCATGGCCGAAGCCTTCAACCTGCCGGTCGTCAGCCATGTGATCCCGGAGATCCATACCCATCTCGTCGCAGCGGCGCCAAATGGGCTGACCGTCGAATACATGGGCTGGATGCTGAAATTATTCGAAGGAACAGCCGCGTTCGACGCCAAGAGCGGCGAACTCGTGTTGTCGGACCGCCCCGGTCTCGGCCTCGACTTCAACCAGTCGACCATCGAGCTCTACGCGGTCGATTAAAGAGAATGGCCGCGCCTACTGTCGCAAATCTGGGTAACTGCTCAGGTGGTCTGAGGTAGGGCCTATTTGGTGGCCGATGCGCGGCCGCGGCGATAGATATGGTTGACACGGGATAGTGGTCGTGATTCCACGCTTCGATGAATGGCGACGCGCTTGCCCGTCTTTCCAAGGACGACCT
>JAFAOB010000013.1 GCA_019238055.1 Alphaproteobacteria bacterium | reverse complement strand
TTTCTGATCGGGTTCGTTCTCGCCTTCATTGTCGGGGCTTGGCACCTGACTTACGGGCAATCGGCCTGGATACTGCTCTCTGCCGGTATCGGGGCCATTCCCGGCGCCTTTTTCTGGGGCTGGATGGCCGACAAGATCGGCCGACGCGAGGTGTTCATCGCGACCGCACTCAATTTTTCGCTTGCAACCTGCATTATGGCGCTGACGCCGGATCACGGCGGTTGGATTTTTCTCAGCGTTTTTCGCTTCTTTGTTGGTGCCGGTGCGGCCGGCCTGGTCGTGGTCGATTTACCGTTGGTCCAGGAATTTATTCCTTCGTCAAAGCGCGGTTGGGTCGGCGGCCTCGTCACCAGCACGGTTTCGGTCGGCGGCATGCTTGGAGCCCTGTCGGGGGGCTTTCTGGAACCCTTGATCGGCTGGCGCGGACTCTTTGTGGTCGGTCTGTTGCCGGCTTTATTCACTCTGTTGATCCGTGCCTGGGTCCCCGAATCACCGCGCTGGCTGATCCGCAAGGGTCGGCGCGAGGAGGCCCGCCGCTCGATCGCCTGGGCGTTGGAGGCCGACCCGGAAACGATCGAGCTGCCGACGACCCTGCCGGAAGCGCCGCATACACCCTGGCGCGCGCTGTTCAAATATCCGCGAAGCATGGCGCTGACGGCACTGACCGGCCTGTCACAAACCAGCGGCGTCGGGCTCGCCTTATGGGCACCGACACTGCTCAGGGTGCTCCTCAAAATCGACGGCAACAAAGCATCATTGCTGATGTTCTGGGTTGGCGTGTCGGCGTTTGTTGGGCGGTTGTTCTGCGCATTCCTCGCCGATGCGCTCGGCCGCCGTTGGTCGGGCATTCTTGCTTGTGCGGGCGGCGCGGTGACTTTGGTGATCGCCGGCTATTTTGCCAATGCCTTTATCGGCGCGGTATCGGTGTTCTGGCTGATGCTGATGGCGCACAGCTTTTTTGGCGGTGGATCCTACGCGATCATTGCCCCCTACATGGCCGAGGTGTGGCCAACCGGTCTGCGCGCCAGCGGCATGGGGTTCGGCTATGGCGTCGGCAATCTTGGCAAGATCATCAGCCCGCTCGGCTTGGCGGTGATCATTGGTACTTCGAACTTTGTCAAGCCGGCAGCAACGCTCGCGGCGATGGTGCCGGCAATGATCTTTCTCGCGTTCTGGGCGGTGTTGGCGGCGCTCGCCTTCCTGCTGATCGGGGTCGAGACCAGGGGCAGGTCGATCGAGGAGATCGATATCGCAATCACCAAGCCCGCGGCCTCGATCAAGACATCGGTGATGGTGGGATAAACACGACGTGACGATAGGGTCGAAAACGTGCATCGGGTTGCGCTTGTCCGGCGGCCGAACACTGCGTTAATCGGCAGTGGATGCGAGTGAGCCGGAGCCGATTCGCGGGACCGATCCCCGGCTGCACGTCTGCGAGCAACCCGGTTGGGCGCGCATGCGTCGCATAATGGACGGAAACCGGCGCCGCGCCTGGGTCAGTAGGGCCGTTCGTCGCAACTGCGCATTTTCCGGACGCGCATGGCCGTGCGGCCTTTCACGTTATATTTGTACTTTCTATTTATTGCAGCTAACACATGTCGTAAATCTCACGCGAGGATGTCCTACGCGGGAGAAGACACCCGCTGGCGTCATCAAGGTGCGCATATTCTTTGTATGCCAACGTGTCCCGTTTCCGCCAGATCGCGGCGATAAGATCGTCACGTTTCAGGAGGTCCGACACCTTTCACAACGGCACGAAGTGCACGTCTTCTGTCTTGCGGACGGGGCTGCCGATCTCGCCAATGTTGCTGGTGCGGTCGAGCACGCAGCGAGCGTCACCGCGGTTCCGGTTACGAAATTGCGCAGCCGGCTGCGCTCGCTGCTGGCTCTCGGCAGCGGTCGGCCGCTTTCCGTGGCGGCATTTGACAAGGCAAGGCTGCACGACGCGATCATCCGCAAATACGACGAAGCCCGACCCGATCTGATCATCGTCTTCAGCTGTAATGTTGCGCAATATGCCGAGCACTTTGCCGGCGTGCCGCGCATCATGCAGTTCCATGATCTCGATTCACTCAAATGGGCGCAGTTTGCTACGTTTAAAAATATCGCATTGAAGTGGATCTATCAGATCGAAGCAAAACGGCTCCTTGCATACGAACACAGTATTGCCCGCCGCTTCTCTCACTCACTGGTCTGCAACGCCGTTGAACAGGCCGATTTCGAACGACTGTTCCCGGGCATCGAGGTGTCGCTCGTCGGTAACGGGGTCGATCTCGAGCATTTTCAATCCTCAGGGATGAATAAGCGCCCCGGCTCCATCATTTTTACCGGCATCATGGATTACTTCCCCAATGTCGATGGAGTTACTTGGTTTTGTGACGAGGTCTTGCCGCGGGTGCAAAACCGAGTTCCCGAGGCGAGTCTGACGATATGCGGCAACCGCCCGACCGCTGCCATTCTGCGCCTTGCAAAGCGGCGCGGCATCAACGTCACCGGGTGGGTTCCGGATACGCGCCCCTATCTCGACTCGGCTGAGGTCTGCGTCGCACCATTGCGAGTAGCCCGCGGGGTACAGAATAAGCTTCTGGAAGCGCTGGCAATGGGCCTGCCATGTGTCGCGTCCGGTGTTGCCTGGCGCGGTACAGCGGTGCCGAAGGGGGCCGGCATTCTGGTTTCGGATGACGCTGCACAATTCGCCGAACACGTCATACGATTGTTGCAGATGGCCACCTTTCGTATGGCGATGGCGGGCAAGGCGCGGGCCGCGGTCGAGACGATGTACCGATGGGAGACACAGCTGGCAGCGCTCGACAGCGTTGTCGCCGCTGTTACCGAATGGCCGCGCAAGCGGCGGACGTCCTGCTCGCGCCAGACCCCACCGCAATTAGATGCCCTGGTTAATTTGCCTGCATCCTAAAGATCATTCGAGCTAAAGATCATTCGAGCCGCAGCGTACCTGGAATTGAATCCGATGTGATCCGCTCGCGCCATTTGATCCGCTCGCGCCGTTGCGCCCTCCGTTTACCGGCTCGGCTTGGCAAAGGTCTGGAGTCGTTCGGGTTGAACCTTCCGCAGATCGCCGCGACGGATCGTTATGCCGGTGCGATCAAAGAATTCGAGGACGATGATTGCGAGCTTGCGTCCGGTCTTGATGCGATCTCGAAACACTGCGGCGGTGACGGTCCCGTCACTCGCAGCGCGGCATATATCCGCCAGGATCTGCGCCATTTGATGCACAGTTTGACGGAGGTAATAGCGATCGGGCGCGACCTCGACGACCTCACCCATTTGGGCTAGGCGCTTTATCAGCTGACGCATCCCGCTTTCAGACAGCGACAGGTCGCGGGCGAGATCGCGCACCCATGAGGCCTCGAAGCCACCATTTTCGAGCCGACGACGGATCTCCACCCAAATCCGCATCTGGGCGGGTTGCAAGGCGGGCTGGTGGCTGGGCAGACGGATCGAGCCGGCAGCAATCGTCAACGCCCCCGCTTCGGCGAGGGCCTGGACCAATGCCCGAAACACCACGGGCGATAGGCGAGTGTCCACTGTCACTCGCAAGCCGTCCATTGCAGCGCCTGGGCTTTCCGGCGCAGCCCGATGATACGCGCCAAGCGCGGTGCACAAATCATGCTGCAATTCCAAAAAGCGCGCAGGCAAGAACGCAACGCCGTAACGATGCGCCTCCGCTTTCAGGACGTGCGCGCCGGCTGCCTGACAGGCCGTCCTCAGCTCCGCCTCAGTCAGCCCCGCCGAAAGCGCAAATCGGCCAAGATCGATCCCCGTTGGTGACAGCCGCAAGAGGCGAACCAAGGCCTCCGCCGGTTGGGGTTGGGCGAGTGCAGCCAAAGCAGCCAGCCGCTCGGGCCGGCGCCGACCACGGTTCGGCGGGGATGGGTCGAGAACCACACCCCCGCCCATCGTCCGCGTTGCCGAGGCGTCGCGCAGGATAAAACGGTCACCGCGCCAGGCGGCGATCGGATGATCGATCGCGAGCCGTACCGGCAAATCGGCGTTCCGGCCTGGTGTGGCATCAGTAAGCGGCATGAGGCGGGCCCCGACGCGAGCGGCGCCGAGATGCAAATGCACGCTGACCCCCGATTTCAGCGTGAGGTCGTGATGGAGCAGCCGCAGCTGCGTATCGAGGCGAGTGGTCGGGGCGTGCAATGACGGCGCAACGACCCAATCGCCGCGCTTAACCCGCTGCCGCTCCAGATCCGCCCCGGCAAGATTGAGCGCGCAACGCTGGCCGGCCTGGGCGCACTGCGCTGGCCGATTGTGCGCCTGGATACCGCGGATGCGCAGATCGATGCCCGACGGGCTCAGGACCGCGCGCTCGCCCACCAAAATAGACCCCGCCGCAACGGTGCCGGTAACCACGATCCCGACCCCAGCCAACACAAAGCTGCGATCGATTGAGAGCCGAAATTCGCCCTTCGGTTCGTGGGTGCCAAGCGTGCGGGACGCGTTTACCAGATATTGGCCGAGGGTGGGAATACCCTCGCCGGTTGTACTCGAGATCGGAAGGATCGCAGCACCCTGCAGCACCGACCCGGCAAGGAACTCGCGCACCTCCGCTTCGGACTCGACGAGCCGTTCCCGGGAGACCAGATCGGCTTTGGTAAGCGCCACGATGCCGCGTTCGACCCGGAGCAGTGAGACAATGTCGAGATGCTCGCGCGTCTGTGGCATCGGGCCGTCATCGGCGGCGATCGCCAATAGCACAAAATCGATCCCGATAGCGCCGGCCAGCATATTATGGATGAACCGTTCATGTCCCGGCACATCGACGAATTCGAGGGCTGGCCCGTCGCCGGCTCCCGTTATCGGCTGGAGCCGGCGATGGGCAAAGCCGAGGTCGATCGTCATCCCCCGGCGTTTTTCCTCGGGCAGCCGGTCGGTATCGATCCCGGTCAGCGCCCGAACCAATGCTGTCTTTCCGTGGTCGATATGACCGGCCGTGCCGATGATCATGCCAGAAAAACGCCCGACGCCGCATTCCTGCTGCACGGTCCGTGATATGCGGCACAACACAGCGGGATCAGGCCGCATCCGCGGCCGGTATCAATACTACTGCAAGTTGGTGCCGGGCCACGGGATTTGCTATGGGAGCCGCGGTTCCTGTGCGAGATGCGTAGTTTTGTCTGCTTGACCTTGCAGATATGTCAATTGACCCCGTGGACTCGACCACTATGCTGGTTCGATGACGGTTACAAACCGCGGCCCAACCGCCTCGGCGCCGATAAGGCGGCACCTCGCGCTGCCGCAGCACAGCGCGAGTAGGCGGTTGCGCGCGGAGGCGCAGCCCCCATCGCGAGAGTGAAGAGAGCAAACCGAGTACCGACCACGATCAGGAGGAAATCCTATGCCAGCACCGCAACGCGTGCAGTATCCGGACGCGATCGAGCCATTGGTTCAGTTTATCGAGGATACGCCTCCGGATGAGGTATTGAATTCTGCGCTGGAGAAGCTGCGTGCCGGGGTAGAGCCGCAGACCATGCTGACAGCATCGGCGCTCGCGGTCACGCGCTCCACCGACATGCCGGCCGGTCATCACGGCGGCCCGCTGCACCCCTTGGCAGGCCTCTACGCGGTCTCGAAGCTCGTCGACCGGCTCGAGGGCGAGAATCGCTTTTTGCCGGTGCTGCAGCACGTGGCCCTCACCAACAAGCACATCCACCATCCGGCAATGGGGCCATTCGGCCTGCTTGAATTCGAGCCGGAGGATGCCGGCGGGGTCGAAGCGAACAAAAAGGCGTTTCTTGCCGCGGTGGGCCGCGGCGAATACCACAAGGCGGACCACATTTATCTCTGGCTGTGGGATCACGCACCTCGAATCGAGGCCTTCGATCTGCTGCTGAGCGTGGCGATCCCGAAAAACTTCCACGACGACCACTACTTCATGTTTCCGGGCACGGTATGGCGTGCCTTTCAGACCGGCGTGCTCGACGAGGCCTACCTGCCAGTGGTGATGCGGCAGGTGGTGCGCTTTGTGACCCGCTCGCCGGTCGCTCCGAACAATCCGATGCCTTCGCCGCTGCCAGCGATCGAAGCGCTGATCGAAGAGCATCAATTGACGAAGCGCATCCTGCGCCAACGCACCGGAGAAGACGAGACGGCTGCGATCGGTGAGCTCGGAGAGGCCATCGGACGGATAGACGTCTTTGCCGATATTCCCGTGCTGATAGCCAAGGCCTTGGCGGCGGGGCTCTCCTTGGAAGGTGCGGGTGAAGCCCTGTCGATCGGCGCTGCCGGGCTTTTCATCCGCTCCCATTGCGGGAATCCGATGGATGTCCACCTGCATACGAGCATCAACCTGCGGCGCTACCTGTTGGCGCTCGACGGGATCAGTCTGCACAACAAACTGATGTTGCTGTTGACTTGGCAGTCAGGCCCGGAGATCCGTTCGACCCAGATGCGGATGGGGCCAGCTGCGCAGCCTGATATGACCGCGGTCCAGACCTCACCGCGGACGCAGGAGGAGCTGCTCGACGCCATCAAGCAGGGCGTCTACAACCAGCCTCCAGTCGATTGGTCCACGGTATCCAATCTCGGGCAGATGCGGGCCGTGCCGGAGGTCGAGGAGGTCGCGAATTTGGCGCAGCAATATGTGCAGTGCCGCTACGACCCGCAGGCTCTGATCGCGTGTCTTGGTGAAATCGTGTGCCACGACAACTTCACCGAGATGCACTCGTTCAAGCATCACCAGTCGATCGTCGAAGAGTTCTACACCACCCGCGAACCTTGGCGCTGGATGCATCTCGTCTGCGGCGCCCGGGCCGCGGCGGTTTCTTTCGGCAAGAATATGGCGGTGTACGAAGAGTATCTCGATCTCCTGCACGCCGCATAATTCAGCTGAACAGGCGGGGAGCCAGGCCTTCCCGCCTCACTCCCGGGCCTCTCTGCACATCGGACGGAGAGGCCTATTTTATTCTGGTTTGCGCCCTCCCAACCTTTCGTGCGCCGGGGATAGCGAGTAGGCTGCAGTGTCGGCTGCGGCAATCGTCAGAGTCAGTCGATCGATTGCCGGCCAGCTGCGAGCAGCACACAGCTCCGGGAGGGAGTATCATGCCAAACTATGAAATCACAACCGAAGATATCGAGTATCTCCGCCATGGTAACAAAAAGCTGATCGCGCGGCTCTACAAGCCGAAAGGCGATGGTCCGTTCCCGGCCGTCATCGATCTGCACGGGGGCGCTTGGACCAGCGGTGATCTGACCGGAACCCAAGGCCTCGACGAGACTTTGGCGAAAAACGGCTTTGTCGTCGCATCGCTTGAATTCCGGCATAATGCCGACGGCTACCCGACTTCGCTGATCGACATTAACTATGCGATTCGTTGGGTCAAGGCGCATGCCCGCGAACTCAAGATCGATCCAAACCGGGTCGGCACCGCCGGTGCTTCGAGCGGAGGGCATCTCGCAATGCTGGTCGCGATGCGGCCCAATGACCAGCGCTACGCCTCGGTGCCGCTGCCCGCTGGCTCGCCGGCGGTCGACGCGACGGTGCGCGCGGTCGCGATGTCGTGGCCGGTGATCAACCCGCTGTCCCGCTATCGCAACGCGCAAAAGGCGGCGAAGACCCCGAACCCACCCGCCTATTCGATCGGCATGAAGGAAAAGCACGACCTTTACTGGAAAACCGAGGCCGCGATGGCCGAGGGCAATCCGATGCTGATCCTCGAACGCGGCGAAAACGTATCGATGCCACCGGCGCTGTGGGTCCAGGGCCGCCCCGACATCGTGCATGACTATCACGACGACGATTCGAGCTTCCCCGGCAACGAGCCGGAGCGGTTCATCTCGAATTACCGCAAGGCCGGCGGCGATATCGAAATCGTCTATATCGATAATGAGAAGCGGCAGTCGAGCGCGTCGTACGACCCGATCACCGACTTTTTCAAAAAGCACCTCGGGTAAAGCGGGAATAATAACCGTTTTACCGCTTTCCCCTCTCCCCAGCCCCGGGGAGAGGGACGCTGTTCGGATCATCGCCGGGAAACCAGTCGTCCAGCACCTGAACCTCGCTGAACTTCGCGTTCTCAATCAGAGCCATTGTGTTCGGGCTCGTCTCGCCATAATGACGCAAGCCTCGCGCGACGCGCTTAACTGCTCGCAGAGTCTCCCGCATGACTGTTTCGGCGAGCTCGTTTCTGAGGCTCGGACTATCGTCGAGTAAATCCTCGATACTGGCGCGCTCGCGGGCAATCGTTTCAATCCAATTCGCCCACGGATCAGCTGCCGGTGAGCATTGAAGCTTTAGCAGGTGTACGATGATGGTGGCGATACGGCTGCGCAGTTCGCGTCGCTGCGATCGGCCCAAGCTCTCAATCTCTTCGGCCAGGTTCTCCCAGTCGAGCGGCAGGTTGATGCCGAGGCAGGCCGCTTTTCGCAGGGTCGCAGCCCGCACTTCGGTCCAGCGGACAAAATCTTTTTCATAAAGCTTTGCAGGATTGTTGGGCATGATCACTGCTCGCTCTAAATATGTTGATTGGCGCGTACCCATCAATGTTGTCAACAGCGCACCGCCGCCTCGGGCAGGGCTCTGGTCCCCCTTCAGTTGAAGGTTCAGTGGGGCGCCAGTAGAGTTTTTGGAGGCGATGAAGTGAGCACCCAAAGCCGATCGCCAGCTCTATTGCTCGCGTATCGATCGCGATGTCCCGCTATTTCCAGAGTTGTACGGTTTGCGGGACGATCAATTTACGTTATAGGTAAAGTTGAAAAAATATAGTTAAAAGAAGGCCCGCAAGTTTCTTCCCATTGAATGTTACAAAAGGTCGCATTAAGTGACAATGCGTAACAATGTTCTTTCATCGCGGCGGTTTTCAGGCGTAATTCAACGACTAGGATATAAATCCAGACCTGGGATTACACTGGCATGCCACGCGTTGTTATCAAAGGAGAACAGGGGTCGGAGTGATCGAATTCCAAGTCTGTCGGCGTGGTCGCGAGGCAAGGTGGGTCGTCACGCTCGGCAAAACAATATACGGTGCCTATTTGGACAAGGAACAAGCATTGCTCGATGCCGTCGAAGCGGCGCGCGATGCGCTCGCCGCTGGCGAAGAAGCCCAAGTCTGGATCAAAGATCGGTCAGTAGCCTCTCGGGTTTTTTGATTTGTGGAGGTCAGTCGAGCGCGGCCATCATCTCCGAAGTCACAAGGGTGACGCCGCCCTCAGTCCGATAAAACCGCTTCGAGTCGAGCTCGGGGTCCTCGCCGATTACCAGGCCCTCTTTGATGTGACACCCGCGATCGACCACCACGCGGGTCAGTCGCGTGTACCGCCCGATTTCGACTTCGGGCAGCAGGACAGCCTCTTGCGTGCGCGCAAAAGAATTGATCCGGCAACTTGAGAACATCAATGAGCGTCGAACGGTAGCGCCCGACACGATACACCCGCCCGAAACCATCGAATCCACAGCCATTCCACGCCGGTGATCATCATCGAAGACAAACTTTGCCGGCGGCAGCTGCTGCTGGTAAGTCCAAATTGGCCAGTTCGGATCGTAGATGTCGAGCGAGGGCGTCGGCGTAATGAGATCGATGTTGGCGGCCCAATAAGCGTCGATCGTCCCGACATCGCGCCAATAGGCCTCGGCTTCGGCTGTCGTTTTCACACAGCTATCCTCGAACGAATGAGCGACAGCGAGGCCGCGGCTTACCAGATCCGGAATAATGTCTTTACCGAAATCATGGCTCGAGGTGGGATCGCGGTGATCGCGTTCGAGTTCGGTATAAAGGAAATCGGCGGTGAACACGTAAACGCCCATGCTGGCCAGCGCGCGATCGGGTTTCCCTATCATCGGTGAGGGGTGGTGCGGCTTTTCCTGGAAATCGCAAATCCGCATCGATTTATCGACCGACATCACGCCAAAATCGGAGGCTTGCTCCAGCGGCACCTCGATACAGGCCACCGTGCAATCAGCCCCTTTTTCGACGTGATCCGCCAGCATGTATGAATAATCCATTTTATAGATATGGTCTCCGGCCAGCACGACAAAATATTTCGGGCCAGCAGCACGAAAGATATCGAAGTTCTGGAACACCGCGTCGGCAGTGCCGCGATACCAAGTCGCCTCGTCGAGGCGCTGTTGCGCCGGCAACAGGTCGAGAAATTCGCCCATCTCCGGGCGCAAAAACGACCAGCCCATCTGCAAATGGCGAAGCAGGCTGTGCGCCTTATACTGGGTCAAGACCGCAATACGTCGAACGCTGGAATTCAAGCAGTTCGATAGAGTAAAATCGATGATGCGGAACTTGCCGCCAAAAAACACCGCAGGCTTGGCCCGCCGATCGGTCAACTGCTTGAGCCTGCTGCCACGACCGCCGGCGAGGATCAAGCCTAGCGCCTGACGTGCCAGCCGTTGTTGAACGCGTGCGTCTGACAGCATGTTTCTCTCCCCCCAGCCGGACCATCGGGCTCTTGTCACATCGTGCAAGCGGAAATGAAGTCTGGTGCCGGCGGCACTGCCGACAAAAGATACCGCGACGAGGTAGCACCCCCGCTGGCGTGGCAATCATGAACGCTGGATAACAGCGCTTCGGTTCCGGGCATTTCCGCCGAACGCCATGGATGCGGCCCATCTATCCCGCCTCTGCGACCGCTTCTTCGAACGCGGCGAGCGTCTTTTCGATCGCCTCGCGCGGCAAGTCGCGGGTGATGAAAACCATCCGCGTGCGGCGGTCCTCGCTTGGCCATTGCGGCAGCAGCACCGGCGGATGAAACAGGTGCTGCACGCCGTGCACAACCACCGGCTCGTCGGGGCGATCGCTGAGCGCCACGATCGCCTTCAGCCGCAACAGGTCGTCTCCGCGCATTGTTGCAAGAGCGTCAAGCCAAGTCGACAGCGCCGCCCATGAAATCGGCTGTTCACGCGTGATGCAAAAAGCGCGAATGCGATCGTCATGGCGGTTTGGGTCGAGCAGCTGAGGGTCACGCCCGTGCTCATGATCATGATTATGCTCACCAGCAAAGGCTTCGTCGCGCAGCCAGCGCTGGACATCGACACTCTTCGATTGCGGGTCGTAAAATCCAAGATTGAACAACAATGCGGGATCGACCTCGCCACAGGCCACTTTGATGATCGGAGCGCTTGGATTGAGGGTGGCGAGGCGCGCCTGTAATCCGGCCAGAACATTGGGGTCCGCGAGATCGGTCTTGCTCAGCAAGAGGCGGTCAGCCACCGCAGCCTGCTTGATTGCCTCAGGCTGTCGGTCGAGGGTACCCGTGCCATTGACCGCATCGATCATCGTTACCACGCCATCGAGCGAATACCGCGCCGCCACGAGTGGATCAGAGATCAGCGTGTGCAAGATCGGCGCTGGATCTGCGAGACCCGTTGTCTCGATCACGACGCGGAGGAAATACGGGACTTTGCCGCTGGCGCGACCCACAAACAGGTTCAACAGGGTGTCGGCAATGTCGCCGCGCACCGTGCAGCACAAGCAGCCGCTGTTCAGCAACACGATATCGTCGGTGGCGCTCTCAACCAGCAGGTGATCGAGACCGATCTCGCCAAATTCGTTAATGATGACCGCCGTTTCGGCCATGCCGGGTTGCTTCAGGATGTGGTTCAGCACGGTCGTCTTGCCGCTGCCAAGAAAGCCGGTCAGCAAGGTCACAGGGATCAGCGGGGAGGATCCGGTCGAGTTCATCGCTACACGCGCGCTCCGCTGGCTAAGCCTGAAATGATTGTCGTCCAAATCGCGGGCGCGGTCGAGTTCCCTGGGCGGCAATATCAGTCAATCGTCATGCCGGCGCGATTGTGGCCGGCCCGGACTGACATCCGGTCGAAATCGGCAGCGATACGGGTGCCGGGAAAAATAGCGGCGGCTTCCGCCTGAATGTCCTCGGCTGGATAGCGTCCGGAGATATGGGTCAGCAACAACTCGCCAATTCCGCCGTCATACGCGAGCGATGCCGCTGCGAGAGCGGTCAAATGCCCATGCGAGCGGGCGAGAGCCGCGTCGCGATCGAGATAGGTCGCCTCGATCACCAGGACGTCCGCACTCTCCACTTCCGGGGAGAGGGCTGCGGTTTCCTCGACATCGCCGATGACGACGAGCTTGGCACCAGCGCTGGGCCTACCTTTTACCATTTCCGGTGTGATGATCCGGCCGTCGGCAAGTGTGACAGGCCGACCGGCGGCCAGCGCTCCCCGTTGGTGTCCGTCAGGTACGCCGAGCGCCGCGAGCCGCTCGGCAACAAGCGGAACCCGCACATCCTCCACGAAGCGGTAACCAAGACTTTGCGTCCCACGATGCCGGACGGAAAATGTCTCAAGTCGCCAACCCGGCCATGATTGCACCGGGCCGGGTTCGACTGCGCGCAGCCGATAGCCGGCGTTACGTTCGGGCCCGACTGTCAGCGCCAGGTAATAGCCGATATAGTGGACCGTTTCAGCGCTCCCGATGATATTGATCGGCTGTTCGATGCTGTAGAGTGCGCGGGTCGCCACGAGCCCAGCCAGGCCAGCGATATGGTCGAGATGAGCGTGGGTCAGCAAGACGTGCTGCAGCCCCCGGAAGCCGAGCCGGGCGCGCATCAATTGCCGTTGTGTCCCTTCGCCGCAATCGACCAGAAAGCGGTCGGGCCCATGGCCCACATAGAGTGCGGGTGAGCCGCGCTCGGCCGAGGGTACGGCTGCCGACGTGCCGAGAAAAACGAGATCGAACATGGCCAAACCGCTCATCGTCCAATCGTGTCATGATCATCGCGTTCGATATACGCGAAGGCAGCGCCGGGGGCCTCGGTAATGTCAGTTCTCAACCTCGAAAACGCGACAATTGCCGAGCTGCGGCAGGCTCTGGCGGCTGGCCACACAACGGCTGCAGCGTTGACCAGGGCCTATCTCGCGCGGATTGCGGCCTATGACCACGCCGGACCGTGCCTCAATACCGTGCGTGAGATCAACCCCGACGCCGTCGCGATCGCCGGGGCCGTTGATACCGATCCCTCAGCGCGGGGCCGCCCGCTCGCCGGTATCCCGATCCTGGTCAAGGACAATATCGCCACTGCCGATCAGCAGCACACGACCGCGGGATCATTGGCTCTAGCCGAAGCGAGGGCGCGGGACGACGCCACTATTGTCAAATTGCTGCGCGAGGCGGGTGCCGTAATTCTCGGAAAGGCTAATCTGACCGAGTTCGCCAACATTTTGGCGATCGACATGCCCGCAGGTTACAGCTCGCTTGGCGGCCAGGTCAGGAATCCGTATGCGTCACAGCTCGACGAAGATGACGTGCCGATCATCCCCCCGGGCGGGTCGAGTTCGGGATCGGCGGCGGCGGTCGCGGCCGGATTGGTTGCGGCGGCAATCGGTACCGAGACCTCGGGCTCGCTCTTATCGCCGGCTTCGCAATGCGGGCTGGTCACGATCAAACCCACTGTCGGCCTCGTCAGCCGTGTTGGCATCGTTCCGATCGCCCATAGTCAGGACACCGCCGGCCCGCTGACGCGCACTGTGAGAGATGCAGCGATGCTGCTGAACGTGTTGGCCGAGCGCGACCCGCTCGATATCGCGACAGCGGGGCTAAAGCGCCCATCTGATTACACGGCGGCGCTCGATCGGGACGGCCTGAGGGGTGCCCGCATCGGCGTGCCGAGCAACCCCGCCGACCCCGGCAACGATGTCTACCACCGGCCGTTACCGCCCCGCGCGGCAGCGGTCATGGAACAGGTCATCGCGGCAATAGCGGATCTCGGCGCAACGATCGTCCGCGCCAATATGCCGACCGCGGGCTGGATTGGCGGCCCCGGCACCGAGATCGCGATCCTCAACCACAACCGCGAGAGCCCAAACTGGCTGCAGCGCGTGCGCAAGCCACTCGTCTTTGTTTACGAGCTCAAACACGATCTCGAACTTTATCTGCGCGAGTGGGCGACCGCGACCGAGATGCGCAGTCTCTCCGAGATCATCGCCTTCAACGAGGCGCACACCGAACGCGCGCTGCGCTTTGGCCAGGACCTGTTTCTCGCAGCAGCGGCGACACGCGGTGATTTGAGCGAAATCGAATACAGTGCCGCGCGGCAAATGGACCTGCGCTCGTCGCGCACTCTCGGCCTTGACGCCTACATGGAGCGCTATCGGCTCGATGCGGTGCTGTTTCCCGGCGTTGCCGGCGCATCGATTGCGGCAAAGGCGGGTTATCCGAGCGTGGCGGTGCCTGCCGGGTTTATCGGCGGCGAAGACAGCCCCGAATACCCGCTTACCGCGACCTTTACCGGCCGTGCCTGGAGCGAGGAAACCTTGTTACGCTTTGCCTATGCCTTCGAACAGGCCACCTTGGCCCGCCGCCCGCCGTCAGGGTTCGGGCCGGTCAGCTAAAGATTTCGATTGAGCCGTCAAGCGCCATCAGCCCGGTCACGACAGCGAGCTGAGGGTGGTGCTTAGCCACGGCCTCGCGGAATTCCTCCAGCACTGCGCGGTGGGTTCTGGTCTCGACCTGCGGATTGGCGATGCTGTCATTGCCATAAGCAACTCTTGCCACACCGCAGTCGCGATGATCGATCGCGATGATCTTGTTGATGCGGTGCAGTTGCAGCGATGTTGCGGTGTTGTCCCAAAACGCCGGCCGCCAAGCCTTGAATTTGGGAGCGACGACGGCGATGGCGGCGCCGGCGATGCAGAACTGGCTGTATTTGCCGCTCAGTCCCTGCCCCTCCATGTATTTGTAGACTGGGGCGACCATGCGCGGATCGATGCACGACAACAGCATCGCGTCGTATTCGCCCTCGGCGGCCCGCGCGGATATCGGCAACGACGCCGCCAGCCCGGCGATGCCGAGCGAGCGCAGCAGCCGGCGCCGATCGATCCGGCCGTCCAGCGCTTCACAACAGCAGCAGGAAGTGGTGGCACGCATCGATGTTCTCCTTGCAACCGGCGGCCGCGGACCGGTCCGACCGAATGCTTCTTGCGGAATTCGAAGAGCTCGCAAAACCGACTGTTAGCAATCCCTATTTCACCCGCCAACGCCAATTTGTCGCGGTACGAACCCGCTCTGCGACATCCGTTGGTGAATTGGAGCGGCTAAATAAGCTCTAAATCTGACCAAATCAGCTACTAAATATTGATTTTAATATAGTTAATATATCCTTCCTATGATCGAATGTTGACGACGCTCGTTCTCCCAATAAGCTGGCGCAAGGCAAATCACTGCGGATTGCTGGAATGTACTTCTTTCGGGCAATGACAACTGCATTGTTGCTGAGCTTGGTTGTTGTCTCACCCAGCCTGGCAGCTAAACGCAAAGCACCCCGAGGTGCAGCATCCGTGAACGCGGCTAGCCCGCTTGATCGCGTAACGGTTGCGGTGGATGCCGCCGAATCAAGCCACGGCGCCGATCAGAGGATGTGGCGGGCCGACCCCACCGGACCCCAGGGTCCGATGCAGGTCAGCGAAGCGGCCGCAACCGATGTTGGTGGGGGCGACCGGTTTGATATCGACCAAAACCGGCAGATCGGACGCGCCTATCTAGCGCTACTCTATCACCGCTATCGAGACTGGCCTGATGCGATCGCTGCCTACAATTGGGGCATCGGCCATCTCGATGCTTGGGTAAAGGCGGGGCGGCCGAGCGGAGGTCTGGTGCCGGAGGTCGTCGCTTACCAAGGCCGCGTCTTGCGCGATAGCGGGCTGTGCCGCGGAGCCTCGAACAATCTGGCGCGGCAACCCGTCGCGACCACGGCGGATTGCGAAGGTCTATCCGGGTTGATCGGCCAGGGCCGATATCCGCTGAGCGCTGCCGCGAGCTTTTTTTACAACCAGCTTGACCGGGCGCTAAAGCTCGCACTGGAGCATGTCGGGTCGCACTGACTGCCATCTCACCGAGCCGCGCCGGCGGCCCAATGACCAACGAGAAGGGCCAGCCGAAGGGTCAGGTTCCACATCAGCAACACGAGCGCGATATTCGACAAAACCGCAGTCGACAACGGCAGCTTGTCTTCGACTGGGTGGGCCCGCATCGGTTCTCTCCTGCACCAGCGCTGTGTTCGACCCGGCGCTGGGATTGGCACGTGCAATCCTTAGCAAAAAATAAACCATCTAGCTATCAGGTTGTAATTTTCTCATATTATTCTTTGATCGGCAGTTGACATCGTAAAAAATATCGGCACTTGAAACTCAATGATAAATAATAAAGTTAACTCCAGGAAAAATCTCCCGGTGCCAGCGATCGAAAGCTGGCGCAGCGCCATCCACGGCATTTTGTCAATCGACGCCTAATGCCGGAAAATTATCAGGTGCCAGCAAGATCCATTGATCTGGACCAATTCGGCGCGCCGGCAATCTCAGGAGCATGGCCGAGAAGAGCGAGGCCGGAATGTCCGTTCGTAACCTTGATAAGCTGTTCAAACCACGATCGATCGCGCTGATCGGCGCAACCCCGCGCTCGGGCGCGCTCGGCGCGGTCGTGGCGCGCAACCTGCGCCGCGCCGGCTTCGCCGGCCAGTTGATGTTCGCCAACCCACATCATCAGACGATCGAAGGGCTGAGCGTGTATCCGACTGTTGCAAGTCTGCCGCAGCCGCCAGACCTCGCGGTCATCGTCACGCCGCCCGAGACCGTGCTGTCACTGGTAAGCGAGCTGGCAGAGCGGGGGACGCGGGCGGCCGTCATTATTACCGCCGGTTTCGGCGAGCTTGGCGAGCATGGTCGCGTCCTGCAGCGGGCCGCGCTTGATGCGGCAAAGCCGCACCTGCTGCGGATCGTGGGCCCGAACTGCGTCGGCGTCATGGTGCCCGGAATCGGGCTCGACGCGACCTTCTCTCACTTGGCTGCCTCGGCGGGAGACATCGCCTTGGTGAGTCAATCGGGCGCGATGATCACCGCGATGCTCGACTGGGCGGTGCCGCGCGGCATCGGCTTTTCGCATGTTGTCTCGCTCGGCGATACGGCCGATGTCGATTTCGGCGACATGCTCGATTATTTCGCCGCGGATCTGCAGACCAGGGCCGTCCTGCTTCATGCGGAAGGCGTCACCCATGGCCGCAAATTCATATCCGCGGCGCGAGCGGCTTCGCGTCTCAAGCCCGTGCTCGTGCTGAAAGCGGGTCGATCAAGTGCCGGCGCCCGCGCCGCGACCTCGCATACCGGCGTCCTGGCGGGCGCCGACGCTGTTTATGATGCCGCCTTCCGCCGCGCCGGCATGTTGCGCGTCGCGACGATGGCCGAATTGTTCGACGCCGCGGAAACCCTGGCGCTGACGCAGCAACAAATTGGCGAACGATTAGCGATTCTCACCAATGGCGGCGGTGCGGGCGTGCTCGCCACTGATGCTTTGATCGCGGCCGGCGGCCAATTGGCCTCCTTGTCGGAAGAAACAATCGACCGGTTGAACCGGGTTTTGCCGGCGACCTGGAGCCGCGGCAACCCGGTCGACATCATCGGCGACGCATCGGGCAAGCGTTATGGCGAAGCGCTGGCAGCGTTGATCGGCGATCCCGCGGCCGAGGCAATCCTGGTGCTCAACTGCCCGACAGCGCTGGCTGAGCCGGATGAAGCGGCCGCTGCGGTGATCGACACGATTGCAGCCACGGAACCCGGCGGGCTGCGGGGTCGCAACGTGATCACCGCCTGGCTTGGTGAACATTCCGCGCGCGCAGCCCGGCAACGCTTTGCCAAAGCCCGCATCGCCACCTATGAGTCTCCCGAGAGCGCGATTGCCGGGCTCATGCATCGGCTCTGCCATCGACGCAATCAGGAGTTGCTGATGGAAACGCCTCCGGCCCGGCTGGATGCGTTTCGACCAGATCTCGCGGCAACCCGGCAGGTGATCACAAGCGCGCTCGCCGCAGGAAAATCCTGGCTTGATCCCGAAGAGGTTGGAGCCATCCTCCGCGCCTACGGCATCTCAATCGTCGCTGATCGCATTGCCCGTGATGTGGACGATGCGGCGGTCGTCGCCGCCTCGATCGGTTTTCCGGTCGCGCTCAAGATTCACTCGCGCGACATCACGCATAAGAGCGATATCGGTGGTGTTGCCCTTGGTCTTGAGGACACCAATCGGGTCCGCCGCGAGGCGAACGCGATGCTGGAGCGAGTCCGGAAGGCACGCCCCGAAGCGCGCCTCGACGGGTTTGTATTGCAGCCGATGATTTTGCGCCCGAGCGCGGTGGAGCTCCTCGTCGGCCTCGTTGAGGATCCGGTATTCGGGCCGCTCGTGGCATTCGGTCAGGGCGGCCTTGCTGTCGAGGTGTTACGCGATAGTTCGCTCGAATTCCCACCACTGAATTCATTGCTGGCGCGCCGTCTGATGGCGCGGACTCGGGTCTGGCAGCTGCTGCAAGGCTACCGCGGCCGGCCACCAACCAATATAGAAGCCGTCGTCGAGGTGCTGATCCGGCTCTCCCAGCTCGCGACCGATCACCCGGAGATCCGCGAGCTCGACATCAACCCATTGCTCGCAGACACTGCCGGCGCGATTGCACTCGATGCCCGGCTCCGCATCGTCCCTGCCCAATATCCTAGTTCAGCAAGACTGGCGATCGCACCTTATCCGGAGCTTCTCGAAACCTCCAAGCAGTCGCGCGACGGGACCGCTGTACGCATTAGGCCGTTGCGCCCCGAGGACGAGCCGCTCCTACGCGATCTCGCCGCGCATATGAGCCCCGAAGATTTGCGGCTGCGCTTTTTCACACCTGTGCATGGCCTTAGCCATGTGGTTGCTGCAAGACTGTCGCAGCTCGACTATGACCGGGAAATGGCACTGCTCGCCGAGCACAACGGGACCGCGCTGGGAGTAGCCCATTTCTTTGCCGACCCGGACAAATTGCGGGCCGAATACGCGATCGCAGTCCGCAGTGATTGGCAAGGCCGCGGTATCGGGTTCCTGCTCATGACCCGCCTGATCGACCTGGCCAGGCAATGGAGCATCGGCGAACTGGTCGGCGAAATCCTGCGGGAGAACAATGCGATGCTGCAGATGTGCCGCGAACTCGGCTTTGCAATCACCCGGGACCTCGGCGATCCCTCCATTGTTCTGGCCAGGAAAACACTGGCAATGCCTCAGGCGAGCGGGGCGTGACCGGTTCCCGGTCGGATGGGGCATTGGTCTTTTCCTGGGCTGAGGACAATAGACATGAACCCGGGCGCGGCCTTCGAAGCTCGTTGACCTGGATCAATGCCGGACCGCTGACAACGCATCAGAGGTGTATTGGGAAGCGCTGGCACTCGCCCTTGTCGAGGCGCGGCAGCGCGGGGTGCGCACCTCGCTTGAACTTGATCAGGTGCCGCCGGTTTTTGTCGATCAGATACAAATCCAGCAGGTCGTTCTAAACCCGGTGCGAAACGCGGTCGAAGCGATGGAGGAGAGCGAGCGGCGCGAGCTTGTGATCGGTACGCGAGCGATCCAGGACAGGGATGGCCGAAATCATCATTGCCGACACCGGCCCGGGCATCGCGCCTGAATTGGCGGACCGTCTCTTTCAACCCTTTGTCACCACCAAGACCACCGGGATGGGTCTGGGCTTGTCGATCTGCCGGGAGATCGTCGAAGCGCATCACGGCAGGCTCGCCACGGCTCCAGCGCCCTCGGGCGGCGCAATGTTTCGCGTCACTTTGACGATAGCCGGCCACGAAGGGACGGCCGATGCCGCGTGAAGGTCGTGTCTATATCGTCGATGACGATGATGCAGTGCGCGAGTCTCTTTCCCTATTGTTGCAGTCCAAAGGCTATGCGGTCGAGAGCTTTGGGTCGGTACTAAGGCCTGTTAGATCTTGATTACTTGAGCCAATCGGTCGTCGCAGCAAGGCAGAGGACCCCAAGGAAGGAACGCGCGGTCTTTTCGTAGCGGGTGGCAACGGCGCGCCATTCTTTCAGCCGTGCCCAGAGGTTCTCGACGAG
>JAFAOB010000169.1 GCA_019238055.1 Alphaproteobacteria bacterium | reverse complement strand
GGCGCGCCATCTGATTGAGAACTTCTTCGCCAGGCTCAAGCAGTTTCGCGCCATCGCCACGCGCTACGACAAGACCAGCCGCAACTTCCTCGCCGCCATTTATCTCGCCGCGTCAGTCATTTGGCTCAATTGAGGACAGGCCCTAGTTTGGGGACAAGTCGCCTCGATACTGGTGATGTCGTGTTGGCCGCCGCCATCTTGGTCGCAACGGCTGCGACTTCCGCTCCTGCGACCGGTGCGCTAATCCCATTGTTGCGCCGCCGGAACCTGCTCGATCGCCCGAATGAGCGTTCTTCCCACGCCGTTCCTACACCACGAGGCGGCGGTATCGCCCTCATCGGCACGGTGCTTCTCGCCTGGCTCGGCCTTGCCGAAATCGGCCGGGTAGGTGCTGCGATCGTTCCCGTCTGCATCGCTGCCGCCTCACTGGCTGCCGTCTGCTGGATGGACGATCTTTACGATCTGTCGCCGGCATTGCGGCTTGTGGCGCAGGCTGCGGCAGTCGCGATCGGTCTGCTGGCCCTTCCCGAAGCGTCGAGCGGCCTGCAGCATTGGATCGGACCGATCACCGACGACCTCTTCGTCGGGCTCGTTTGGTTGTGGTGGATCAATGCCTACAACTTCATGGACGGAATCGATGGGATAGCCGGCAGTGAGGCGGCGGCAATCAGCGGCGGCCTGGTGCTGGTGGGTGCGGTCGGCAGCGCTGTCGATCCGAGTATCGTTCTGCTTGCCGCCGCGATTTTTGGCGCTTCGCTGGGCTTCCTGAGATGGAACTGGTCACCGGCTCGGATTTTTCTGGGAGACGTCGGCAGCGTGCCGCTCGGTTATCTGACTGGATTTTTGCTGATCGGCATCGCCGCAGCTGGCCGCTGGACGGTTGCACTCATCCTGCCGTCCTATTTTCTCGCTGATGCGACGATCACATTGGGGCGCCGTCTGCTGCGCCGCGAGAAGGTGTGGCAGGCACATCGGGAGCATTTCTATCAGCGAGCAGCTGGTTTTGGGCTCGGTCACGCCGCCGTGGTCGAGCGTGTCATTCTTGCCGATCTGTGCCTGATCGCCTGCGCCTGGGCCGCGGAAAACGGTGCCGGAGCATTCGCCCTGCTCGCCGCCGCGACGGTTGTTGCTGCGTTGCTGGCGGAACTTGCGCGCCGCCGATAATGGCCAGGGTCTGAGGCTTGTACCGAACCGGCTGGGCTTCTATACCCCGTTGATGAACCTGCTGCCGCAAAAGATCCGCCGTGCACTGATCTCGGTCAGCGACAAGACCGGTCTTGCTCCCTTTGCTGCAGCCCTGGCTGCAAGTGGGGTCGAACTGATATCCACCGGTGGCTCGGCCAGTGCGCTCGCCGCCGCGGGGCTTTCGGTCATCGACATGGCGACGGTTACCGGCATGCCCGAATTTCTCGATGGGCGGGTCAAGACACTGCATCCTGCTGTTCATGGCGGGCTGCTGGCGCGTCGCGATCGGACAGATCACCTTGCGGCCTTGCGCGACCGAGGAATCGAGCCGATCGACCTCGTCATCTGCAATCTTTACCCCTTTGGCGAGACCGCCGCCCGCGGCGCCAGCCGCGAAGACTGCATCGAGAACATCGATATCGGCGGTGTGGCTCTGATCCGGGCCGCCGCGAAGAACCACGATGCCGTCACGGTGGTAACCGACCCCGATGATTATGATCGCGTTCTTGCCGCGTTCACTGCGGGCGCGGGCTCGATCGGCGCGCCGTTAAGGCGGACACTGGCGCGGAAGGCCTTCGCGATGACCGCCGCCTATGACGCCGCGATCGCCAATTGGCTGGCGCGCGAAGACGAGGACGTCTTACCTGAGAACCTCGCGATCACCGGCCGGCTGGCGCAGCGGCTGCGCTATGGCGAGAACCCGCATCAGAAGGCAGCGTTTTATCGTACCAATGAAACCCGTTCCGGTGTCGCCACCGCCCGCCAGCTGCAAGGCAAAAAGCTGTCCTACAATAATTATTCGGATGCTGACGCGGCATTCGAGCTGGTCGCCGAATTCGCCCCGCCGGCGGTCGCGATCGTCAAGCACGCCAACCCTTGCGGCGTTGCAATCGGAACGACATTGGCCGACGCTTGGAAAAAGGCGCTGGTCAGCGATCCCGTCAGCGCTTTTGGCGGTGTCGTGGCGTTTAATTGCCGGCTCGACAGCGCGACAGCCGAAGCGATCTCACAGCTTTTTGTCGAAGTCCTAATCGCACCCGACATCGATCCGCAAGCCGCCGCAATCCTCGCTTCGCGCTCTGCGTTGCGCGTGCTGGTCGCCGGCGCCATGCCGGACCCATTGGCTCCCGGGATCACCCTTCGGTCGGTCGCCGGCGGCATCCTGGTTCAGGAGCGCGATCGCGCGGTCATTGATCGCGCCGGGCTGCGCGTCGTTACGCGACGCCAGCCCGAGGAAAGAGAAGTTCTCGACTTGTTGTTTGCCGATCGCGTCGTCAAACACGTCAAATCGAATGCCATTGTCTTCGCGCGCGACAGCGCCACGGTCGGTATCGGGGCCGGCCAGATGAGCCGCGTCGACAGTGTGCGGATAGCCGCCGAAAAAGCCGCGGAGGTCGGCCGTGCGGCGGGGTTGGCGGTATCACCCACCCAGGGCGCGGTCGTCGCCTCCGACGCATTTTTCCCGTTTGCCGATGGTGTCGAAGCCGCGATTGCGGCCGGAGCCACCGCAATCATTCAGCCCGGCGGATCGGTGCGCGATGCGGAGGTGATTGCGGCCGCCGATGCCGCCGGCATCGCGATGGTGTTTACCGGCGTTCGCCGCTTTCGCCATTGAGGGCTCATTGATGCAGCGGGCGCTGCCAGCGTGAGGCACGCTCTATCATTTCGGTTACACCACGCGCACGTTTTTGAACTGCCACGGATCCTCGTGATCGAGATCTTCCGGGAAAAGTCGTCCGCGACCTTCGAGCGGTGTCCAATCGCCCGAAACGCCGACGATCTCGCCGAGATAAGGACGGGCAACCTCGAGAACCCGTGCGAAATCGAGATCTTCTGGCTCGACAATCCCGGCCTGCGGGTGTTCGAGTGCCCAGACGATTCCGCCCAGCACAGCAGCCGTCACTTGCAGTGAGGTCGCATTGTTATGCGGCGCCACTCGGCGCGCTTCCTCGATCGTCAATCGGGACCCGTACCAATAGATGCCGCTCGGCGCGCCCATCAACAATACACCGAGTTCGTCCATGCCGGTTTTGATCTCGTCCATCATCAGCCGCTTGCGTTGTTGCAGCTGCCAGTTCTTGCCGGCAAATTCGTGCAGGCTCAGCACCGCATCATCACAGGGATGATAGACATAGTGGCAAGTCGGCCGGTAGCGCCCCTCGCCGTGCTCGACCACGCTCAGGAAATCGGCGATCGAGATCGATTCGCCATGGGTGATCAGAAAGCCGTGGTAAGGGCCTTCAAGCGGTGTCCAGCTGCGCACGCGCGTCGCCGCCCCCGGCCGCATCAGATAAATCGCAGCGCCGCTGCCAAAATCATGCCGGCGCCCATCCGACGGGAAATGCCGCTCATGGGCGCCCCAGCCGAGTTCCGCCGGTTGTGATCCCTCGCTGACGAAACCATCGATTGACCAGGTATTGACAAACTCGCCGGGTTCTTTGGGCTGTTTTGCGACCTGCGTATCGCGCTCGGCGATGTGAATGACCTTGATTCCAAGCCGTTGCGCCAGCCGCGCCCAATCTTTCCGCGTCTGCAAGACGGAGCCTACCGACCCTGAAGCAGCGGAAAGATCGATCAGCGCCTGCTTGACAAAGTGCGAGACCAACCCGGGGTTGGCGCCGTGAGTCAGAACCGCGGTCGAGCCCTTCGGGAAGCGCTGGCGCAACGCTAACGCGCTTTCGCGCAGCGCATAATTCGAGCGGGCAGCCGGCGGCAAACTTGGGTCGGTGTAGCCGCCCGGCCACGGTTCGATACAGGTATCGAGATAGAGCGCGCCTTTCTCTTGGCACAGCTCGATCAGCGCGGTGCTCGATACATCGACCGACAGATTGAGCAGAAAATCCCCAGGCCTGATCAGAGGATCAAGCTTCGCATGATAGTTGTCGCGGGTCAGCGCGGTCTGATCAAAGGCAATGCCATATTCGGACGCCACATCGCGGCCGCGCGATTCGGCGGTGATGATCGTGATCTGCGCCGGCTCGATGACCAGATGGCGCAACAATAGGGGCAAAACCCCCTGCCCGATGCTGCCGAAGCCGACTATGACGAGGCGCCCATGAAAGGCGGCGTGCTTGGTGTTAAGCATCCAATCGCATCTTTGTCGGAAAAGATTTCTGCGTGAGATGGGTAGTCTGCAGCACGAGCATCACCTATTTACCAAGCCCGGCAGCACGCGCTTCTTACTGCGCGACCCAGCCGCCATCGATTGAAAGCGCTGCGCCGGTTATCGTGCTTGCCGAATCGCCGCACAGGAACACGGCCAGCGCTCCGATCTGTGCCGGTGTCGTGAAGTTGAGCATCGGCTGCTTTTCGCGCAGCAGATCATCGCTCGCCTGTCGCTCCGCAATACCCTGGGCGGCGGCGCGCACCTCGATCTGTTTTTGCACAAGCGGCGTCAGGACCCATCCGGGACAGATTGCATTGCAGGTGACACCCTCGTTTGCTGTCTCGATCGCGACCACCTTTGTGAAGCCGACAATGCCATGTTTGGCTGTGACATAAGCTGCCTTTTCAGCGCTCGCGACGAGCCCGTGAGCGGACGCAATATTGATGATACGTCCCCATTTTCTCCGAAACATGTGCGGCAGAACAGCCTTAGTGGCATGGAAGGCAGCACTCATATTGATTGCTATGATGGCGTCCCAGCGCTCTTCGGGAAAGTCGACGACTCTGGCGACATGTTGAATGCCGGCATTGTTGACAAGGATGTCGACGCCGCCAAATTCCCGCACGGTAGCGGCGACGAGTTCGCGAATTTGCGGCGGTTTCGCCATATCGGCTGGCGAATACGCAACACCGACGCCGTGTTCCTGCGCAAGCCTAGCGCGCAACCCCTCGATAGCTGCCGGCTCGCCGAAGCCATTCATCATGATCGCGCAACCTTGGGCCGCGAGCGCGGTTGCGATTCCGAGCCCAATTCCGCTCGTCGATCCGGTCACGATGGCGGCTTTACCCTTCAGCATAGGTTCTCTCCTGGTATCGACCGGCAAGGTGTTGTCTCGAAGCCGGCCAAGCATACGACGCTGCGGTTCCGTTGTTGCGGTGCGTCAAATTAATCCACAATGCGCCCGCCGCGGGACACAAATTGCCGCAAACCTCGACGACATCCTTGGTCGTCGCCAGCCGGCGCGGCGGTTGCGCGATGCGGGATCTTAGCAAACAGAGTATTGGAAGATTGAAAAAGGGGAAGCAATGTCGGAAAGCCGTAAGAAAAACGTAGCTTTTGCTTCGGCTGCCGCGGAGATGCCAGCGCTGCGTGTCGTCACTTATAATATTCACGGCTGCGTCGGAGTCGACCGGCGGTACGATCCGGCGCGGATTGCAGCGGTACTGCGCGAGATCGATGCAGACATCGTGTGTCTGCAGGAGGTGGATGCCCGTAGCAGCCGCGGGCTGGACGGGGACCAGGCCAAATACCTCGCCGAGGCGACCGACCTCAGCATCATTCGGAGCGTTGCCGCGCGCCGTGGCGGCCGATTTGCCAATGCAATCCTGACGCGCTTTCCGCCGATAGCAACGCGCGCGATCGATCTCGCGGTCCCGGGCTACGAACCGCGCGGCGCCATCGATGTCGACCTTAGGGTCGGCGAGCGAATATTGCGCGTCATGGCAACCCATTTCGGCCTGCATGCGGGTGAGCGGCGATTGCAGGCCAACCGCCTGATCGCGGCGCTCGGCGAGCCGGTCGCATCAAGCGGAGCGGTTCCGCGTGCCGTGCTTTTGGTTGGCGATCTGAACGAATGGCGCGGGCGGGCCGGCGGCGTAGGTGCTCTCGATCGGTGTCTCGGACCGAGTGCCACGCCGCGCACGTTTCCGTCCTGGATGCCGGTGCTGCCGCTTGACAGGATCTATGCCTTTGGACCCGCTACGCTTCGCGATGTACGCGTCTACCGCTCGCCGCTTGCCCGCCTCGCCTCCGACCATCTGCCACTCGTGGGCACCCTCTGGTGGACCGGGGCTCAGCCATTGCATCAGAGGCGAAATCCAAGCACAGATGGGGTGGGAGTCTTCCGGCTGCACCGAATTCGCCGACGGCTTGATGCTGCGATGGCTGAGCCGCCTCGGACAGTCTGAGCCGGACTGACAGCTCCGTTGCAACGGGACGCGGCCGGCATTAATCAGTGCCGATGCCTCCAAAACATAATCCGCTTGGCCTCAACACCTTGCAGCTAAAGACTCTGACGCTTCTGCAGGTACTCGCCCGGCTCGCCGACTACTCGCGACCGGGAGAGGATGACGGCACGATCGTTCTGACCCGCCTGCCTTACCCGCATGGCGACCACTTTCATCTCGGCGCGGCGATCGTTGCGTCGCGCGATGCCACCGGACTCAGAAACCCCGCGGTGTGGGCAGCCTTGGAGCGAAAGGGCCTCGTTCGGTCGACCCCCCCGACGGCAGTCGTGACCACGCGTGGTCTCGATTACGACACTGGATTACGCAACAAGATCCTGCACCAGGCGGACCACGGCTGACTCGCGCCGTGCCGGCCGTTCGGCCCTGATCGTTACCAGCAGAGCTGGTGGGCGATGGCAACCGGCTGATAGGGGCCGGCCGCGAGCGCTGCGTCAATCCGGGCAAGATCCGGTGCGCCGCCTTTCGCAATCCCGAATTCCTCGGCATGAATCCCGCTGATGATAAACAAGCTGTCGAGGCCCGCGGCTGCGGCGCCGGCGATGTCGGTCCTTATGCTGTCGCCGACCGCGAGAACCCGCGATCGATCGGTGATGCCAAGCAGTGCGAGGCAGCTATCGTAAACCGAGCGGTACGGCTTGCCGTGCCAGCGCACTGTGCCGCCCTCGTTCTCATACCACTCGGCTAATGCACCGGCGCAAAGTGCGAGTTTTGTCCCATGCATGACAACAAGATCGGGATTGGCGCAGATCATCGGCAGGTCACGCTGTAATAACCGGCGCAGGAGAGGAGCATAATCTTCGATCGTATCGTCCCAGCCGGCCGGTCCGGTGTTCAGAACAAAATCTGCAGTTTCGGCGCTGTCGACAAATTCCAACTGGAGCCCCTCGCGGATTTCAAGATCGCGGTCGGAGCCGATTTGCAGACAGCGGCGGCCAAGACCCGCGTAGAATGGGTCATTGCGCCGATGCAGATATTCCCAGACCTCCTCTCCCGAAGACATGAGGTGGTGATAACAATCGTTTGGTACGCCGATCTGCGCGATTCGCCGCGCGACATCCTCAGCCCGCCTTGGAGCATTTGACAGCAGTGCTACTCCTTTGCCGGATCGAACCAAGGAGCGCATGCAATCGACCGCACCTGGTATTGGTGCGACGCCATTATGCACCACACCCCACAGATCAAGAATGAAGCCGTCATAACGCGATACGAGCGCGCTGATGCGGGAAAGATACGGGATCGTCATCGGTGGCAAACTCGATCGCAGCCCGGCTCGGACCAGGTCGCCGCGAACCAAGCCGATTCGGTGCTGCGACCATCAGTCCGATGTTTGTAATAAAACAGATACGGTAATATGACAGTCTCTTTATGAATGAAAACCATTCTTTACCAAATGTTGCTTAATAGGCACGAACATGCCGCTGCCCCATTTGTTAGGTGTACGCTATCGCGGAGGTGTGGAGACTAGGAGAGCCATGAACAACGAGCTATTTATCGGGCCGCTAATCGAGCGCAGCGGCAAATTCGCATATGACACGTTTTCGCAGGGTGATGGTCTGCGAAGCTCGTTTCGCTATCCGCGGATCGAGCAGGCGCGGTATGACCGGCGGGTGATGATTGCAGAATTGCGAACGGATCCGTGTGTGTCGGTTCATGTGTGCGAGACTCTGGGTGAATTCGAGCGCCATATCGCCGAAGGTGAAAAGGCTGGGGAAGATAGGGCCCGTTCGGAAGCGACGAACCGTTGACAGGATACGCTTACATCGCGGATGGCTTGCACCCTCAAACGGCGAAACCGCTAGCAGCGATGCCGGAACCGCGCAAATCGGATGGATCGACAGCATTTGCAATATTTTTTGATATCATGAGCTGTGGGTCTTAATAGAATCACCACAGGCGGACCCTGCCTCCGCCGGTCGACGATCGGGCCTCGGCGCTGCCGGCACTCGCACTGGCATGGGCCGAGCCGACAGCCTCGCTGACCGAGGCAAAGCCATCGCGCACCAGAAGTTCGGCAAGGCCGGTCTTGATTCGATCGATCAAGGCCGGGCCCTCGAATGCCAGCGCGGTATAGAGCTGAACCAGGTTTGCACCGGCTCGGATTTTGGCATAGGCCTCGTCGGCACTGCCAACCCCGCCGACTCCGATCAGCGGCAACTTGCCCTGCGTCAGCCGATACATATCGGCGACAAGTGTGGTTGAGGCCGAAAACAGCGGTTGACCACTGAGACCGCCGGTTTCCGTGGCATAGCGGCTGCGCAAACCCGGCGGGCGGGTGATCGTCGTATTCGACACGATCAAGCCGTCGATGCCGGTTGTGAGAGCTACCTCTGCGATATCGCGACATTCGGCAGATGTTAGATCGGGAGCGATCTTCAACAGCAGCGGTGTCGCGTATTTTGTGCTGTTGCGGATGCCGAGGAGCCGCGGCAGCAGCGCCTCGAGGCTGGCGCGGGCTTGGAGATCTCGCAAACCCGGCGTGTTCGGCGAGGAGATGTTGACGACCAGGTAATCGGCGAACGGCGCGGTGCGGCGGATGCCCTCTTCGTAATCTTCTGTCGCACCGGCACTGTCACGGTTCTTGCCAAGATTGACCCCGATGACGCCGGCGCGCCTGCGGCGCGCCAGCCGAGCGACAACCCCATCAAGTCCGCCGCTGTTGAACCCCATACGATTGATCGCCGCCCTATCCTCATCGAGGCGAAACAGGCGCGGCTTTGGGTTGCCAGATTGCGGACGCGGCGTAACAGTGCCGATTTCGACAAATCCAAAGCCCATGCGAAGCAGCGCATCGGGCGCCCGGGCATTCTTGTCGCAGCCCGCCGCAAGCCCGACCGGGTTTGCGAAATCCAGACCCCACAGCCGCTGCTGCAGGATCGGGGCGTCCGGCGGTTGCGCATATCGGCCGGCCAGCAATCCGCCGAGCCCGTATTGCAGGGCACGAAGACTGACCGTGGCTGCTGTTTCCGGCGAAAGCCGGAACAGCAACGGCCGAATGAACCGGTAAAGATCGACCATATCCGAAGGTATCAAGCGGATGGCGCCGCTATCGAGGGTGAAACTATAACGCCTTGAAACAATTTGTTATCCTTAGCATCACTTCTGGTAAGCAGGTTACGATAAGGCCGTTCACCCTACCGCAGTGGGGAGCGGTTCTGCCGATCAGGATCCCACCCTGCCATCCAAACCGGCCACAGGGACAGCGGTGGAAATTTCACTACCCTCGATCAAGAATACGCGGCCGTGCGAGGCAGACAGCCGGATTTTCAACACCGCCTGATATTCGTCGGACCGATACCACTGTCGCGCCGCATCGGCGCTCGGAAATTCGATGATGAAGATGCGTTCCGGCATCGGACCGCCTTCGAGCAGGTCGATCCTGCCGCCGCCGGCGATGACGCGTCCGCCAAACCGAGCGATTGTCGCCAGAGCGCGCGGCACATGAGTTTGGAAGGCGGCGAGGTCCGTTATGTGGATATCACCGACGACATAGGTGGGCATCCTACCCTCCGTGGTGCTGGTAGTGCTCCGAGGGGCTGCACAGTTTGTTGCAACTGCCACGCCACCGGAACCGGGGCTGAGCTCTACATTATCGAAGCTATTGCTTCGCCGCGATCAGTAGGGTGATCCAGCATCCGTTTTGTGGCGTCAAGAAAGGGTGGTCTGCCGCGAGGCTCAGTGCCTTTTCTTTAATCAAAGGGGCACACCCTCGGACACAATAAAGACTTCAACTTACGTGGAACCGGTCGGCTCTCTCGATCGTACGGCAAGTGATCATCCGAATAAGCAATCATCCAAAGGACTGATCATCCAAACAGGATCAAGGGAGAAGCGCAAAATGAATAAACCCTCTTCAGACCATCCAGATCGTAGACGACATCGACGCGAGAAGACAACCATTGATCACTTGGTCGAGCACGTGTTCGATTCGGAAAGTCTGGAAAACCATCAGCAGCAGCCGGCAACGACCGACAGCGGAGCTTCGGTCGAGGAGCAGGTGCGCAAGGAATGGGACCCGAAACAAAGCGGCGGCCTCCCGATTTTCTGACATCAACCGCCGATCTTGAAGAATGACCGACGTCTTGTGGCCCCCGTTACAGCTCACCGAATTATCGACAGCATCAAATTCGGACTGTTTGGACGGTGGTTGGGGCCAAAGGTGCGGGACCAAACGTCTGATCATCAACAAACGGACATGGGGGTAACGATGAAAAAATTGATCCGGAAATTCGTTCTGGGCATCGCTTCGGTACTGGCTTTGGGTATCGGGGGCGCCGCTCTGGATTATGCAGCTGACCCGGGCAACGCAGTAGCAGACTCAGGCAACGCCATAATTGCCGGAAGCACGCCTGCCGTATCCCAAACTCCGGAGAGTTGGCGGAGCGTCGATTTTATCCGGAAAGACGACATCCGCTGGGCGCAGCTGGAACTCCGATATAGAGGACTCTACAAAGGATCGCTCGATGGCGTTTTGGGTCCCGAGACAAGACGGGCCCTCGCACAGTTCCAAAAGAATAATGGTCTAGACCAGACGGCATTGCTCGATGCACAAACCTGGGAAACGCTAACCGGCAATCCCGATATTGGCCAAGGATCCAGCATGCCGCCCAATGGTGATCACGCTGGAACCGCGAGCCATTTGGGAAAATAAGCAATCACACCGTAGAATTCGCGCGCGCTAACCGGTTCGACTGTTCCCTGCGAGGGGTTATGCATCAGCGACACCGATATGCGCCCCGCTGGCGCCAATCGGCCATCGATGCTCTTGATTTAGTCCCGAGCTTCGCCCGGCCCAGGAAGAGGTGGCCTCTGGCGAGCGTCGCAGCTGGGTTGCTCGGCCTGGCAGCGTTTGTCGGTGGCGATGGCTCCTATGGAAGCTGGGGTCATAGAGACTGGACCGGCGATCATGGCGGCAGATGGGCGGGCGATACGCCACGCTCCGAAAAATATACCCCGTCCCTGCGAGGAATGCCCGCCTGCAGAGCGACCCTGAGTGCAACGGGAGGATATGTTAAAAGTCCCGGCTGCAATCACCAGTCAGGGGCGCTCGTTTACCTGCCGTAGCGATCGGCCATTCTTGCCTTTGCTGGGCTCCGGGACCGCTGGCCGCTATCTATGCTAAGTAGGCGCCATGTCGCAAACCACCCGCACAGGCGCCGCAACGTCGGTGCTGGTGCCGCAGGCGCCGGTCCTGATCGCGGGCTTTCGCGAGATCATTTGGCTAAGCGCCGAGGGTGAGATCGAGGCGCTGTCCGCGGCCGAGGCGGCCCGCCGCGTGCAGATCGATCCACCGATGGTGTGTCACGCGATCGCGACCGCATGCCGCCTCGGCTCGCCGGGTTTCGCAGCGCTTGATCTCCTTGAACTTTTTGCTTTTGTCTACCCGGCGCGATTTTGCGTGCCGACTCCGCGCGGTCTTGCCGAAGCGCTTGGGTTACCGCCGCCAAATCGACCGAGCGAAGCTTGCGTGACCCTAGCGAGCGCGGCGTGCGCACTCCTCCAGGCGCTTGGCGATGAAACCGATGACCAAGCTCGCACGATCGCCGAAGCTATGGATCGTAGCGGATGGCTGTGGGCGCCAGCCGTGCTGGCGGCGCTGCCGCCCGATGAACCGGGCAGGCGGCGGCGAACCGTCGGCCTGCGGGTCTGGACCAGGCTCGGCGAGTGGTCGGAGACCGCGCCCGGGCCGGCGCCCGGCAACAAGCCGGTCTTGCCGGCACAGGCGCGCGCACGGCTTTCCCGGTTGCTCGGGACCGGCGCCGAGCCGCGCCCCCAGCAATATGATTACGCCGCTGCTGTTGCCGCCGCCTTTGCACCGCGTGCCATGCCAGACCGCCCGCATGCAGTACTCGCCGAGGCTGGCACCGGCGTCGGCAAAACCCTCGGCTACATCGCGGCGGCGAGCCTGTGGGCCGAGAAAAACCATGGATCGGTGTGGATCTCGACCTTTACCCGAAACTTGCAGACCCAGATCGCCAGCGAGCTCGATCGGCTTTATCCCGATCCGGTGGCCAAGCGCCGGCGGGTCGTTGTGCGCAAGGGCCGCGAGAATTTCCTCTGCCTATTGAATTACGAGGAGGCGACGGCCGCCGCTGCCACCCGGACCGGGCGTATGGCAGCCCAGCTCGGACTGATTGCGCGGTGGATCGTTGCCACCGAGGGTGGTGACCTCGTCGGCGGCGATTTCCCCGGCTGGCTTGCCGAATTGATCGGTCGCGGCCGGGTCTACGGGCTGGCCGATCGGCGTGGGGAATGCGTTCACTCGGCCTGTGCGCATTTTCGCCGCTGTTTTGTTGAGAAGAATATCCGCCGCGCGCGCAACGCCCGGATCGTCGTCGCCAATCACGCGCTGGTCATGGCACAGGCTGCGCTCGGCGGGCTCGATGACGGTACGGTGCCGACCCGCTACGTGTTCGATGAGGGCCATCATCTGCTCGAAGCTGCCGACGGCGCGTTTTCGATCCGGCTTTCGGGTCGCGAGGGCCGCGAACTGCGCCGCTGGATTGTTGGCGCCGAGAGCTCTGGCGGGTCCCGTGCGCGAGGATTGCGGCGGCGTATCGGCGACTTGATCGAGAGCCAGGATGACGGCACGCGCGCGCTGATCGAGGCCCTCGGGGCGGCGCGGATCCTGCCGGGAGACGGCTGGGCTCAGCGCGTTGCTGAGGGCCGCGGTCTGCAGATCTTCGAGACTTTCCTGGCGCTGGTGCGGCAACAGGTGCTGGCCCGGGCGGCCCTCGGCGATACCGGCTACGGAGTGCAGGCCGAGGCGCGTCCGCCTGTCGCTGGCCTGATCGAGCGCGCCCTGGAGTTGGCGCAGGGCCTCGACCGCCTCGCGGCGGCGCTGCGGCGGCTTGCGACGGTGCTGCGAGCGCCGCTCGAGGACCCGGAAAATCCGCCTGACCCGGCGCTGCGACAGCGGCTCAATGCCGCAATACGCGGCCTCGAGCGCCGCGCCGATCAGCAGCTCGGCTCGTGGAGCCGCTTGCTGCGTGACTTGGTCGAACCGCCGCGTTCCGAGACTATAGAGTGGTTCTCGCTCGACCGCATCGATGGGCTCGAAAGCGATGTCGCGGTTACCCGCAGTTGGGTCGATCCCGGCATCCCGTTTGCTGAGTGGGTTGCACGTCCGGCACACGGCCTGGTGGTCACCTCGGCCACCTTGACGGACGGCGAACCCGATCCGGAACTGGCCTGGCGCGCGGCTGAAGCCGCGACCGGGCTGCGGCACCTGCCGGCGAGCCCGGCTGCGGCGCGCATCGCATCCCCGTTTGATTACCCCGAGCAGACGCGGGTGTTCATCATCACCGATATCCCACGCGACGATATCGGACAGATCGCGGCGGCATATTCGGCGCTGTTTGTTGCGGCAGGCGGCGGAGCGCTTGGGTTGTTTACCGCGATCGCGCGGCTGCGCGCTGTTCATGAGCGCATCGCCCCGGCGCTCGAAGCAAGCGGTCTGCTCCTGCTTGCTCAGCATGTCGAAGCGATGTCAACCGCCACTCTTGTCGACATCTTTCGTGCCGAGGAGGATTCGTGCCTGCTTGGCACCGATGCGATCCGCGACGGTGTCGATGTGCCTGGCCGCTCGTTACGCCTGATCGTCTTTGATCGCGTGCCATGGCCGCGGCCGGACATCCTGTACCGCGCCCGGCGGCCAGTCTTTGGCGGCCCGCAATTTTCCGATCAGGTCGCACGGCTACGTCTGCGTCAGGCTTATGGCAGGCTGATCCGCCGGGCTGACGATCGCGGCGTTTTTGTCGTGCTCGACCGCGCCCTCCCATCAAGATTGCTTGCCGCTTTTCCGGAAGGGGTCCCCATCCTGCGGCTGCCGCTGGCCGAGGCGACGGCCGAGACCGCGCGCTTTCTCGAAAGGGCGCATGCGTCTTGACAGAGGCGGCATGGGTTTGGTCTGTAGCCGCGCGCATAACAGAAGGAAAACCATGCTCGACCATCACCGCGCGCTGATCTACACGATGGTCATCGTGTCGGCGGCCGAACGCAATCTGCCCGATTCCGAGCTGCATGCCTTTGTCGAGATCGTCGGTCACCTGCCGATCTTTGAGGATTTCGACAAAAACGAGTTGCCGGGGTTGTTCAACGACTGTGTCGAATTGATGAGCCGCGAAAATGGGCTCGAACAGACATTGACGGCGATCAAGGCTGGGTTGCCGCCAAAACTGCGCGAGACGGCTTACGCAATCGCCTGCGATCTCGTTGCCACCGATCGCGAAGCAACGCAGGAGGAGCTGCGTATCCTGGAGTTGTTGCGGCATCGCCTCAAGATCGAGCGGTTGACCGCAGCGGCTATCGAACGCGCCACCCGCGCCCGCTTCCAGACGCTGTAGCGCTAAACACGACCTGATTGCCCAGCGAGCCGACCGGGACTAACCCGCCCATCGAGACTGTCATGGAAGCGAGTTCGACGCCCGCGGTGCGCGTCAGCATGCGCATGCCGCCTTTCGAGAGGCAATACGGGGTGTTGCCGGGCATCGGCCAATCCTCGTGGACCGAGGTAATATTGATGATCCGGCCCCCGCCACCCTGCTTGATCATCTGCCGGGCGGCGATTTGCGTGCCAAAAAAGACGCTCTTCAGATTGATCGCCATGACCTGGTCATACTGTTCCTCGGTGGTGTCGAGGACCGAGCTGCGGGTTTCGACCCTGGCATTGTTTACTATGATGTCGATCCGGCCGAATTTGCTTACCGCCTGCTCGACGAGCATCCGCCGAAAAGGCGAATACGCCAATCAAGATCAGCAAGATTGCGATCGCGACAATCGGCGATTGCAGCCCCCTTGGGTCATGCCGGCGAGTACGGCAAACGATCCGCCCCACATGTATTGGATCGTCCACCAATAGTGCCAGAGCGAGATGACCAGCGCCAGCACGCCACAGGAAATCAGCGCCAGCTCCAGATATTCCACCGCGTGCGGATGTTCGGCGGGGCGGACCCCGGACATCTGCTGCAGATGCTCGAAAACGGGACGATCGCAAAGCCAAAGCCGATCAGCGAGACCGCAGTTCGCAGCCGCGCCATCATCGTGCGTTCGAGTGCCAAGCGGGTGCGCAGTCAGGCAAAATGGTTGTCTGCCATGACCTCGACCTCGAATCGTTCGCCTTCCGGAGCGGCTTGGGTCTCTGACATCAGGTGCCGGTCCTGCCTGCGATGGGCCGGGCAGGGCGATGCTACTCAGCCGCTGTCGCCCACGGCTTGTCGGCAGCGAGCCGCTGCAGGATGGCGATCAGCTCGGCATGCGCGGTATTGCGCGGGCTCCACAATTCGTCGACGGTATGGACGTCGGTCAGCTTATTTAGCCGGACGAGTTCGAGGACGCGTTGGCGCCGGTTGAGCGGTAGTTCCGCCGGGCGGCTCGTCAGCAGGATATGACGCAGCTCGTCCTCGCCAAACAGATGATTGAGCTCGACTGCTGTTTCGCAGATCAGGAACA
>JAFAOB010000165.1 GCA_019238055.1 Alphaproteobacteria bacterium | reverse complement strand
CGAGGCTGCGACCGCAAAGGGTATCCCGGTCACCAATTGTCCCGACACCTTTATCGAAGAAGTCGCCGATCACGCGATGACGTTGATCCTCGCAACCCATCGCCGGCTGATCGAGCAGGATCGGATGGTGCGCGAGGGGCGCTGGGCCGAGGGCCGGCCGGCATTGCTGAAGATCCCGCGGCTGCGCGGCATGACCTTGGGACTGATTGCGTTTGGCCACGTCGCTCGGGCTGTTGCCGAACGAGCCAAGCCGTTTGGCCTTCATATCATCGCCTACGACCCGTACATCGAAGAGATCGTCATGGTCGAGCGCGGGGTCGAACCCGTCAGCCTCCCGGAACTGCTCGCCCGCGCCGACATCATCTCGATGCACACGCCGGCAACCGAAAGCGCGCATCGGCTGATCCGCGAAGAGCATTTTCGCCAGATGAAGCCGACCGCGATCTACGTCAGCACCGGTCGCGGGCCGACGACCGATGAGACGGCGCTAATCAAGGCGCTCGACGAGGGCTGGATCGCCGGCGCTGGCCTCGACGTGCTCGAAAAGGAGCCGCCGGGCGACAACAACCCGCTGTTACGCATGGATAAGGTCATCCTGACGGCACATGTCGCCTCGGCTACTGCCCGGTTCGATCCGGCCCGGCGGCGGCGTGTCGGCCTTGAATTGTCGCTCGTGCTTTCCGGAAAATGGCCAATGTCCTGTGTCAACCCGTCGGTGCTGGCCAAGAACGATCTCAGGCGTTGGCAACCGGTGTCGATGGAACGCGGCCCCAGCTCGTGAGCAGGGAGGGCCAAGCCAATGACCGATCCGATCGTGCGCTATCCCGACCCCGGCATCAAAATTCTCGACCCGCGTTTTTCCGGATTGGTGCTGGGTAATGCAGCGATCGAGCGCATCGCCACCGGTTGCCGCTTCACCGAGGGGCCGGTGTGGTTCGGCGATGGCCGCTACTTATTATGGAGCGACATCCCGAACGACCGCATCCTGAAATGGGAGGAGGAGACCGGGGCCGTCAGCCTCTTTCGCAAGCCCTCGCGTTACGCAAACGGCAATACCCGCGACCGCCAGGGCCGGCTCATCACCTGCGAGATGGATGCCCAGCGCCTGACCCGCACCGAATACGACGGTACAATAACGGTGCTGGCCGAGCGCTTTGATGGCAAGCAATTGACCGGACCCAACGATGTCGTTGTCAAATCCGACGGCTCAATCTGGTTCAGCGATAACGGTGCGGGTATCCGCGGCAACTATCTTGGCCATAAAGCGACACCGGAGTTGCCCTATCGCCTCTACCGCATCGACCCGCGTAGCGGCGCGATCACGGTCGCGCTCGGCGATATGGAGCGGCCCAACGGTCTCGCCTTTGCGCCAGACGAAACGCGGCTCTATGTCGTCGACACGCCGGGTCCGGGGCGGCGCTCGATCCAGGTCTATGACGTCATCGACGGTGTCCGGGCCGTCAACCGCCGCCAGTTCAATGCCGCCGAGCCCGGTGGCAGCGACGGCATGCGGGTCGATATTCACGGCAATCTCTGGTGCGCCTGGTCGGGCGGCGAAGCCGAGGACGGCGTGGCGGTTTTTGCTCCCGATGGCGCCTTGATCGGCCGCATCCTGTTGCCCGAGCGTTGCGCCAATGTCTGTTTTGGCGGATTGAAGCGCAACCGGCTATTCATGGCGGCGAGCCAGTCGATCTACTCGCTATACGTTGAAACAGAGGGCGTTCCCGGCGGCTGAGCGCGCCCGCGCGAGCGCGTATCGCGAAATGCGATTCAAAACGCGCTCGCCGCACTCAATCTCTGCCAGTCGTGCCTAATACGGCCCGGTCTGCCGCGCGGCGGGGGCGTTGCCGTCACGCATCGCCTGCAGAACCTGCTGGCCGGCCGCGCGCATCAGCGCTGCATCGCCCATTACCGTGGTAAAATTGTACCCCATCTCGATCATGCGTTTGGCATAAGCCGGGCTGCCAGTATGAATACCCGCCTTGACCCCGTGCCGGCGGCAACCATCGAGGATCTTTTTCAGATTGTTGATCATCGCATCGTGATCTTTGTCGAGGCCGGCTGGTAGGCCCATCGTAATCGATAGATCCGACGGTCCGACATAGACCGCGTCGAGACCAGGGGTAGACAGGATCTCGTCGAGGTTGGCGATCGCCTCGACGGTCTCGATCATCGCAAAGGTCAGAACCGTCTCGTTCGCCTTTTCCTGGTAATCGGACCCGCCATAGAGCGCGGCACGGATCGGCCCCGAGCTGCGATAGCCGGCTGGAGCATAGCGGCAGGCGCCGACAAATTTTTCGCATTCCTCGCGGCTGTTGATCATTGGGCAGATGATCCCGTAGGCGCCGGCGTCGAGCGCTTTCATGATGTGCGCCGGATCGTTCCACGGCACCCGCACCATCGGCGTCACCTCGGTTGTCGAGATGCCCTGCAGCATCGACAGCATATCCTTGTAGTCGACGACACCGTGCTGCATGTCGATGACCAGCGAATCCCAGCCCATATGGGCCATCAATTCGGCGGAAAAGCCGCTCGGGATGCCGCACCAGCCGTTGACGACAGCCCGACCTGCCGCCCATGCCTCTCTGACCCGGTTCGTGCGCATGATCCGTCCTCCTCGCTCATCAAAGACAGCGATCCCGCCAGCTTAAAAAGCCGGTGTCAAGCATTCGGACCAGCGACCAATGTGGAGAACGCGGACGCACGATCGGCGTGCCCCATCTGATTGGGGGCCCCGTGCCCCGTGCATTAAGGCGCGTGTTCATCGCGCAGTGAAAGATCGGCATGGTCGGGCGCGGGGCTGGCGAGGGCCGCGGGATCGGGTCCGTTCGGCTCGACGAAACGCCATACGACGATATAACGGCCAACTGAGTTCTCTACCGTCGGGTGTCCCAGGCTTGAAAGCGACCGTTCATAATCGCCGGCGGGTTGTTTCGCGGCCTGTCCGGTGCGTCCATAAACTGCCCAGACGTCGCGGCCAGGGGCGATTTGCGCCGCCTGCGGCAACTCCCAGATCAGCTTGACCTTATGTTCGTCGAGACCAGCGCGGGCCGCAAAGACCGAAAGCACCGTATAAGCGTAGTAGC
The DNA here is from genome assembly GCA_019238055.1 of Alphaproteobacteria bacterium. Taxonomy (GTDB): domain Bacteria; phylum Pseudomonadota; class Alphaproteobacteria; order ATCC43930; family CGMCC-115725; genus AP-15. The sequence goes on along the minus strand of JAFAOB010000165.1, from coordinate 7,692 downwards.
TGTTCAGTAGCACGACATCGCCGGGGCGGGTCACTGCGGCGAGTTTTTTTGCCAACAGATCCCAGCGGGGCTTCGTCTCATAGCTGTAATAGGGTGCGAGATTGATCAACCCGACCGTGCCAAGCACGACCGAAGCGGTCGAAAAGCGGGTTCCGGACAGCTGGCCAAGACCAGCACCGGCAAAGATGAAAAAAGGTGCCGCCCCCCAGGCAAAATACCGTGGCACCAGGAGCGGCACAAACAGCGATACGAGACCCAGCCCGAGTGGCAGCACCAACGCGGCCGCTCCCAATACCGCCAGCATCGTCGGGTCGCGGCGCAGCCGCCAAGCGCCAAACGCCGCCGCTGCCGCAACCACAAAGCCCAGCCCGGGAATCGGGGTTGGCATCAAATCGAAGGTAATGAAGCTTGAGATTCGCAGCAAATAGACGGGGGCGAGTATCGACCAGATCGTTCGGGTGGTCCCGGCCGGCGCCCAGTTGGCGCCGTCGAGAACCGCCCCGCTGTGTGAAATCCAGACGGCGATCAGCAACGGCACCCAAGCCGCGAGAATCAGCAGGTGTGCCCCCGCCCAATTCCGCCAAAAACCGCGTCTCGCCCGACCCGCTGCGCGCGCAATCGCGAATGCACCGAGATTAGCAGCGATCAGCCACAGGATCGCAACATTCAGCACATCCAGAGCCGCCGCCGTGCCGAGGGCATATGCGATCCATGCACCGCGGAGCGCCCCTTTGCTGTTGAGCGGCCGGGTCGTCGCCGCCGGTTGTTGCGCCAGCTGCACGAGGCCCCATAGGGCTGTCAAAATCAGACAGCAAACCAAGGTATAGGACCGCGCCTCTTGTCCGAATTGCACCTCAAACGGCGACATCGCGATCAAAAGGCCGGTGATTGCACCGGCGCGATAGCTCGCGACCCTGCTGCCTATGGCGCAGCCGAGCGATGCGGACAAGGCGCCGCACAGCGCCGAGGGTAATCGCAGCAGCCATTGCGAGGTACCCAGCTTGGCCGTCAGCCACAGCAACAAAAAATATGTGGGATAATGGCTGCCATAGAGCGAGTCACCGACGAGGCCGGGCAGGCTCAACGTCGCCCGACGCAGGCTCGTCACTTCGTCAAGCCAGAACGGCTTGTCGCCGAGCCCATGAAGACGTAGCAGCAAGGCCACGACGCCGATGGCGGCCGGGAGGGAGAAGGAGCGGTTGTCCTGCAGCCACCCGAAGCCGCCTCGCGTCCGCAACGCAACAGCAGCGAAAAAACCCATCGCCTGCTATAACCCCTGCTGTAGCGGCATGAGCACGCACCGGAAGGCGGCGCATTGACCATGCTAGGGGCGGCAAATCGGCCGCATCCCCGCACGTTCTCCATGGGTCGCATCTGTTTTATCAGATCGAGATCACGCGCAACCGCTCGCTGAGGTTGTACAAGCTGACTCTACACACTTCGCGTATCCGCCGAAAATACCGCCGCTCGAAACGGGCCCCATTAACATATTTTGCAATTAAATCAAGGTAGAATTGCTATAATCGCAAATCAGCTTCCCGCCCCCCCGGATGGGAGGATTGGGAGGTGGAGAAAAATACCGAGCTCGCCAGTACCCAGCCCACCCTCCGCTTCGCGGGCCCCTTCCTCGCCCCGAGGGGCCGAGAGGACAGCGTGCCGCCCCCTTCTCCGCCCCGGGCCATGCTTCGTTAGTCGAGAACTTCGCGATTTATGACATTTTCGCGATTGGGCTTACCGTCGAGCACGCTCAGAATATTCTGCACCGCGGCTACACCCATGCGGTCGACGGCCTCGCGCGTGACCCCGGCGACATGCGGTGCGGCAATGAAGTTCGACAATGTCAAGAGCGGATTGTCCTTGGGCGTCGGTTCCTCGACAAACACGTCGAGCGCGGCGCCGGCGATGCGGTTCGCCTTGAGGACGTCATAAAGCGCCCGCTCATCGATAATGCCGCCGCGGGCGGTGTTGACGATATAAGCTGTGCGCTTCATCCGGCCGAGCCGGGCAGCGTCGAACAGACCAACCGTTTCCGGCGTCTTTGGACAATGGATCGTGATGAAATCGGCGCGCGCCACGGCTTCATCGAGATCGCCGACCGGTTCGTAACCCATACCGCGGATCGTCTCGGAATAGATATATGGATCGTAGACCAGAACATTGGTCTCCATGGCCGCAAAGCGCTTGGCCGAGCGCGTGCCGATCTTGCCAAAGCCAATGATCAGCACGGTCTTGCCGTAGAGGTCGACCGGCATCTCTTTGTAGCGGTCGTGCCAGCGGCCTTCCCTGACCAGCGCATCCATGGCCGCGCCGCGGCGCGCCAGCAACATGATCAGAAACACGCCGGCCTCGGCGACGCTGACCGAATTCGCGGTGCCGCCGATCATCAACGGGATCTTGCGCCGGGTCAGCGCCGGCACGTCAACCGCGTCATAGCCGACACCGATGCGCGAGACGACTTCCAGCGCCGGGGCGGCGTCGAGTTCGGGATCGCTGAACGGCTGCACCCCGAGTGCCACCCCTGCAACATCTGCGAGCAGCTGGTGCAGTTCGGCTTTGGGGATCGTGTATTGGTAGGGCACGCCTTCGACATCGTCGCGCGCCTCGACGATCGCCCATCCCGCCTTGGACATCGTCGTTGGCAGCAGCAATTTCTTCCGGTTGACCCCGCCGGCCGATCCTCGATCCGTCGTATTCACTGCTGTCTCCCCAGGAATTCGTGACTGAGAACCCTACAACGCCGACCCCGGTAGAGCCAGGGTGCGTGTGTGGCGGGCGCTGCGTTCCAAAGATAGCGCAGGTGCGGCAGCCATACCGGGTCAGTGTCCGACAGCGGACAGCTTGGCTGAGACCTGAAAGAGGGACTATTGTTGGGCGCATTGTTCTCCAAGAGCGCTAAACGGGAGCGGGGAATGCCGGAAGCGCAGCTCAAACATTTCGGCTGGGGACGCGAAGGCGAGGGGTTGACCCCCGCCGAAGAAAACGCCGCCCTCAACCGCTACGCGCAACTGTTCGGGGTCGACCATTTCACCGAGAAGGCACCGCCGGCGCTGACCGGGATCGCGCTGCGGCCGCCCCACATGACTCCCCCGGGGTCGCTGGCGCCGATCTGCTCGACCGAGGCTTACGACCGTATCGTCCATACTTACGGCAAGTCGTTTCGGGACTATTCGAGGGGTCTCGACGGCAATTACGCTGCCGCCCCGGATATTGTCAGCTATCCGCGCAGCGAGGCCGAGATCGCGGCCGTCCTGGACTGGGCCGGGAGCGCCCAGGCGATGGTGGTTCCGTTCGGCGCAGGCAGCAGTGTTGTCGGCGGGGTCGAGCCGAATATCGACAACACGCCGTTCACGGCGGCCGTGACGCTCGATCTGCGCTGCCTCGATCGGGTCGTGGAAATCGATCACATCTCCCGCGCCGCGCGGATCGAAGCCGGAGCCTTTGGACCGGCACTCGAAGCCCAGCTGCGGCCGCACGGGCTGACCTTGAGGCATTTTCCCCAGAGCTACGAATATTCCACTTTAGGCGGATGGATCGCGACCCGCTCGGGCGGTCACTTCGCGAGCCTCTACACGCATATCGACGATCTGGTCGAAAGCATCCGAATGGTAACCCCAAAAGGCGTGATCGAGACGCGGCGGTTGCCCGGCTCGGGCGCCGGACCGAGCCCGGACCGGCTGTTGATCGGGTCCGAGGGCATCCTGGGTGTGATCACCGAGGCCTGGATGCGGCTCCAGCACAGGCCCCGGTTTCGGGCGGGCGGAGCCATCCGGTTTGCCGATTTCTTCACCGCGGCGCGCGCAGTTCGGGCGATCTCCCAAGCCGGCCTCTACCCGGCCAATTGCCGCATCCTCGACCCGCAGGAGGCACAGAATACCGAAGCCGGCGACGGCCACTCGGCCATCATGGTGCTGGCCTTCGAATCGGGCGATCATCCGTTGGATGCGTGGATGGCACGAGCGCTCGAATGCTGCGCCGACCATGGCGGGACGCCTGAGCGCCCCGACGAACGCGATGCCCATCGCGAGGGTGCGGCCGAGCAATGGCGCACCGCTTTCATCCGCATGCCTTATTCCCGAGAACGGATGATCCGGCGGGCGATCATCGCCGACACGTTTGAGACGGCGATAACCTGGGAACGCTTCGAGGCCTTTCACAACGAGGTCAAGGCGGCAACCGAACAGGCGATTACCGAGGCGACCGGGCGGCCGGGCCAAGTCACGTGTCGGTTCACCCATATCTATCCCGATGGGCCGGCACCCTATTTCTCGTTTCATGCTCTGGGGCATCACGGTGCCATCGAGGCCGAGTGGCGGGCGATCAAGACCGCCGCCGCGGATGCGCTGATCGCCCATGGCGGCACAATTACTCACCATCACGCGGTCGGGCGCGACCATCGGCCATGGTACGGCCGCCAGCGCCCCGACCTGTTTGCAGCGGCTTTGCGCGCGGCTAAGCAGGCCCTCGATCCGCGCGGCGTTTTAAATCCGGGCGTGTTAATCGATCCCTAAGCCGAAGGGTATCACGCGTCGAATAGGGGTGCCTTTGTAGAGCGTTAGGGCTGAACGCCGGGCTTGGATTACCAGTTCCTTTGCTTGCGACAAAATCGCGCTGGTTGCCGCAATCCGCTCCCCGGTGTTGCTAAAAAGTCGCCGTAAAACACAGCGGATGCAGGCATTTGACGCAAGATCTGTTGCAGAAATATCGCATCAATACGGGTTCTGCAGAGTTTGCTCAATAAACCGGCGGGTTGCGCTAAAAACCCGTTGCCATCAATCGTTCGTATGGCTGAAGATACGCGAACGGTGGCGAGAAGACCATCGTCACACGCGTATTTGCGGCCGGAGGTTAAGGGATGAAAAATCGCTATCTGCTCGGCGCCGGCGTTGCGCTTGCCATCGCGTTTGGCGGCGCCCAGGCGCACGCTCAAATGTTCGGCCCCTTTCCGCCGGGGGCCTTCTATCTCGGGCCTGAAGGCGGGTGGACCAAGCTGTTCAATTCGACCCCTGGCATTGCCATCCAAGGTCCCCGCGGGGTTATCGTCACCCCTCAGACCAATCCAACCATCAGTTGGAACAGCGGCTTCAACGCCGGCGCCCGGCTCGGCTACGCTTGGGGCCCATGGCGCTTCGAGGAAGAATATAGCTATCGCAACAACACGGTCTCGGGCGTTTCGGGCAGCGCCAGCTTCAGCTCGCCGAGCGGTAGCTCTCACTCGAACGCGATCATGACCAATGCCATCTACGACTTCACGTTGGGATGGCCGATCACGCCGCATATCGGGGGCGGTATCGGAGCGGTTGATGTGTTTCGCGGTCTCGGCGGCACCGCTACGGTAACAGCCAACCAGCCCGTACCGACCGCGGGCGGTCGAATCATTCCTGCCGGGCAACCCATCACCTTCACCAGCCCGGCGCTCAGCGGCAGTAAGTGGGGCTTTGGGTATCAGGGGATTGCCGGTATCCGCTATCTAATCAATCCGGCATTGGCTTTCGACCTCGATTACCGTTATTTCGCGACGACAAATCAAACGATTAAAGGTGCTGCGGTTACGCCGACCACTTGCTGTGTCTTTGCCAGCGCCAAAAACGTCAAGTACCAATCGAACAACGTTGTCGCCAGTTTGACGATGATGTTTGGCGCGCCGCCGCCACCGCCGCCACCGCCGCCACCGGCGCCGCCGGCCCCGCCGCCACCGCCGACCCATCAGGTCTACTTGGTGTTCTTCGACTGGGATAAATACAACATCACCCCGGAAGGGATGCAGATCCTCGAAGCTGCGGCAGCCCATTATAAGGCGGGTGGGGCGGTCCAGATCCAGGTCACCGGTTATACCGACCTGACCGGCTCACCCGGCTATAACCAACGGCTATCGGAACGCCGCGCCAATGCGGTGGCGACCGTGCTCGAACGGCTCGGCGTTCCGCGCAACGAGATGGTTGTCTCCGGTCGCGGCATGAACGATCCGCGCGTGCCGACCCCGCTCGGTGTCCGTGAGCCGCAAAACCGGCGAGTGGAGATCGTCTTCCCATAGACGTTCTATCGACGACCAACTGCGATCCTGCCCGCTTAGCAGGGGGGTCCTGACAGCCGCCGCGGCAAAGCCGCGGCGGTTTTTTGTTCTATTCTCCTTGTCAAGGCCTGCACTTAGTGTCGGAATTGCGGTGATGGCGCGGCCGTTGTGTGACCCGTGGAACGCTGAACTCGGTGGGCCCTGCGAGCGCTCGGATGCGGCCAATTTTCTTTGGCGGGACGGTGTATATTTGTGATAAGCGTTCGCTCTTAACCCAATTTGTGGTATTATAAAGATGCGTCTTACAATCGCAGCTGTCGCGATGTGAGCGCTTGATCGCCCTCAGGAACGGCGAAACGGTTTTTCCGCCCTAGGAGCCCTTGTATGAAGACGTTGATCACCGCGATCGCACTTCTTGCCTTCCTTACCGCCACGACTGTGTCGACCGGAGCCTTTGCTCAGGCCTCTCCGACCGGAGCGCCACCGCCCGCGGCAAACGCACCTGCGGTCTCGCTTACGACCCAAGCGACCGGTACCGAGACAACACCACCCAAATCGCCGACACATAAGACGAAGACCAGCCACCGAACCACCAAGAAAAGTCACCACGCAAAATCCACGAAATCATCTTAGGCGCACCAGAGAATCCAACGCGTCTGTCAGGTACCGGCCGGCGGCCGACCACGCCGGCTCATGCAACGAATGGGGACCTTGCGGTGGCGCTTGCGAGCCGGTCGGGCGGCGCCAAAGCATGTCACAAATGACAGAGGCGGTACCGGCCGCCTTTGTCATCAATGTCATAAAATAATCACCGCTCTATTCAGGGTTGGTCCACCATCTGATCGGAACGCCGCAGATCTTGCAGTGACGTCGGCCGACGAATATGGGCAAGCGCCAAAGATACAAAGGACGAAGGGTCACTCAATCGACAGTTATGAAATACAGCTCGCCTCTCAAGTAGGTATATCGTCAATGCCGTCGAGAGGCCTTCCACCTGACCGGCGCACCTATTGCGGCTCGATTGAGCGCTCGCAGCCGACACTGGGTTTGATCGACAACCGGCCGCGTTTTCCTCGCCTTCAGAGCTAATTGCCTAAAGATTGAGCTACCTACGCGCTTGAAAGAAGACGTTCCCACGGATATCTTGTAAATATGGCCTCATGATACGCCTTTACCGTTGCGGGACCAAGGAAACAGGTCGTCAATGGGGCTATTGAGAGGAAGTTCGAGCGGCGTGCTCTTGTCGAGGCAGCAGGCGTATTGCCACGGAGGACAACAGACATGAAACACCTACTGAGCGGAGTTGCGGTGGCTACCGCGCTGATGGTGGCGTTGCCGGTATGGGCGCAAAACCCGAGCGGGGGGAATTCGGTGGGCACGCCTGGTCCCAATCCTGGCGGGCCTGGGCTGACACCATACACCGGCGGCGCCCCGCCTCAACCTCCTGTGGGTCGGGGATTTGGACCCAAAACATCGGGATCAAATTATATTCCGCCGGCGGAAGCCACTACGCCACCGCCGGAAGCCGCTGCGCCGCCGCCAAACTCAGCGACACCGGGGCCACACCATCGTCACAGGGAACTGGCTGCCTATCATCATGCCAAGGCGATGCGCCATTTCCATCGCGGAATGGCACAAAAAGCGGCGGAGAGCGGTGATACGACAGCGCAGCTCAATCGCGA
>JAFAOB010000152.1 GCA_019238055.1 Alphaproteobacteria bacterium | reverse complement strand
CGATGATGCGGACCGCCTGCACCGCGTCAATGACCTTGCCTGGGCCGACCGGCAACCCTGCCGCGCGCAAGGTGCGGGCGAAATGCATCATATTGGCAAGCAGCCGGCCGCCGGCTGCCGATTGCCCCTCACCCCGCCGTCGCGGGTCCCTCCCTCTCCCCGCCTGCGGGGAGAGGGGCCGATCGACCAAGGTGCGCACCATGTTCAGGCCGCTGCAGCCGCCTCGGCCTTGATCTGATCGAGCAGGCGCGCGGCCTCGCTGCCCTGGATGCGGGCGATGTCATCCTGATATTTCAGCAACACACCCAGAGTGTCGTTGATCGCCTGCGGTGTCAGTTCGAGCACATCCAATTGCATCAGCGCCTCGGTCCAATCGATGGTCTCGGCGATACCGGGCAGTTTGAACAGGTCCATGTCGCGCAGCTTTTGCACAAAACCGACGACTTGGCGCGTCAGATGCTCGGCGGCACCGGGCGCCTTGCGCTTCAATATTTCCATTTCGCGGGCCGCGGTCGGATAATCGACCCAATAGTAAAAGCAGCGTCGCTTCAGCGCGTCGTGTATCTCGCGTGTTCGGTTTGAGGTAATGATGACGATCGGCGGATGTTCGGCGCGGATCGTCCCGATTTCCGGGATCGTGACCTGAAAGTCGGAAAGGATTTCGAGAAGAAAAGCCTCGAACGGCTCATCGGTGCGGTCAAGCTCATCGATCAGCAGCACCGGCGGGCCGGCGATGTCCTGCTCCAAGGCTTGCAGTAATGGGCGCTTGATCAGAAACCGGTCGGAAAAAATTGTGCTTTCGATTTCGCCGCGGTCTTCCTCGGCCGCCTCAGCAAGCCGGATTTCGATCATCTGCCGGGCGTAATCCCACTCATAGACCGCCGAAGCGACATCGAGCCCCTCATAGCATTGCAGCCGAATCAGCCGGCGCCGCAATGCGGTCGCAAGGACCTTGGCAATTTCGGTTTTGCCAACACCAGCCTCGCCTTCAAGAAACAGCGGCCGATTCAAATGCAACGCCAGATGGACGGCGGTCGCCAAGCTGCGATCGGCGACGTAATCGGCGCTGCCCAGCATCGCGAGCGTGGCATCGACGGTTGGAGGGAGTTTGACTGAGTTGGCAACATCCATCGCGGCAGAATTCCGATCGCAACAAAATTCCCTCTCGCGTGCGGGAGAGGGCGGTGGCCGATGCGGGCCGGTAGCCGTACCGGCCCGCCACTGCGGTAAATTTAGGGGCTGCAATGGGCCGCCGCCACCCGACGGATTGACATATCCTTACCTTTGATCGACCGCGCTCGGCGTCGGGGCGCTCGTATCGCTCGCTTCAGAAGTCGCCTTGACGGCGCTCGCATGGCGTCGGGGCGCATTCGGCTTAATGACAATTTTTCGCTTGAGGGAGAAGCTGACGTCACAGCACGCCTTTTTCATGGAGGGCGGTGAGGTCGGCGGCGGTGACGCCGAGGCGGCCAAAGATTTCGGCATTGTGCTGGCCGAGCTTGGGGGCGACGGTGCGCACACGGATCGCATCGTCGATCTTGATCGGGGTGCGAATGTGCGGGACGTCGCCCAATTCCGTGTCGCTCGCATATTGCACGAGCCCGCGATGACGAACCTGCGGGTCGGCGAACATCTGCTCGTAATTGTAAACGGGGCCGCACGGCACGCCGGCGGCTTCGAGCACCGCAACCCAATGCTCGGTCGTGCCGGTCGCGAGCACGTTTTCCATGACAGCTTCAAGGGTGACGCGATTGGCCATGCGCTGATGGTTTGTCGCAAAGCGCGGGTCTTGGCACCATTCGGGATGGCCGAGCGCCGCCGCGCAGCGCTGCCATATCGCCTCTCCAGCCGCGCCGATCATCAGATAGCCGTCCTTGGTCTTCATGCGCTGATAGGGAGCGTTCTGACGATGACGCGAGCCTTGACGGGTCGGCTCTTGGTGGTCGGCGAGCCATTGCGCCGAGGTCCATGAACTGAAGCCGATCGCGGTCTCCAGTAATGAGCATTGGACGAGCCGTCCCTGGCCGGTGCGCTCGCGCTCGTAAAGTGCCGCGAGGATGCCCTGCACGGCCCACATGCCGGTGCCGAGATCGCAGATCGGCAGCCCGACCGAGGTCGGCGGGCCATCCGGCTCGCCGGTCACATGCATGATGCCGCCCATCCCTTGCGCGATCAGGTCGAAGCCGCCGCGCCCGGCAGAGGGTCCGTCATAGCCGAGCCCTGAGAGCTGGGCATAAATCAGCTGCGGGTTGACCTGGCTCAGATCCTCATAGCCCAGCCCGGCGCGCGGCATCACATTCGGGCGGTAGTTCTCGACCAGCACATCCATGCGCTCGACGAGGCGCACAAACAATGCCTTGCCCTCGGGCGCCTTGTAGTCAAGGGTGATGCCCTTTTTGTTGCGATTGATGTAGCGGAAGTAGGGATTGCGCTCGCTGCCATCGCCCCAGGCGCGCACCGAATCCCCTCTGCCCGGGCGTTCGAGTTTTATGACCTCGGCCCCCATATCGGCGAGGATCATCGTGCAGAATGGTCCCGCCATGTGCTCGGTCAGATCGAGCACCTTTATGCCTGCGAGCGGGCCGCGATCGGAATCACTCATCGCCATTTCTCCCTCGTCCTACCGGCAACGGCCCGGCCTGCGCCGGGATGACGAATTGTGTGCTCAGCCCTTCAGCGACTCGATCGTTGGCAGACGATAGCGGTCTTGTGGGTCGTCCCAGCCCTTGAAATTGGGCGGGCGCTTTTCGGCAAAAGCGGAGCGCGACTCGATCAGATCGCTTTTGGCGCCGTGGTCGCGCAAGGCGGCCGCGAGCCCCTGCTGCTCGGGCGAAGGTGTCGGACGCATCTGGCGCATCATATGAACGGTGTTGACCCGCGAGGCGGGCGGCAAGGTCAGCAAATGCTCGGCCATCGCGATCGCACTTGGGATCAGCTGATCGGGTTCGACAAGCCGGTTTAAAAACCCGATCTCGTAAAACCGCTCGGCCGTGAAGCGAAAACCCAGCGCCATCTCCATTGCGATCGGATAGGGCAGATTGGCGATATGCCCGTGATTGTAGCCGCCCAACAGCCAGCGCTTTGCCTCGGAGACCTCGAACACCGCCCCCTTTGCCGCAACCCGCAGATCGGTGCGCTCGACCAGCATAAAGCCGCCGCCCATTGCATAGCCGTTGACCGCGGCGATCACCGGCTTTTCGAGCGATCCAGTCATGAACGGATCTTCGATGGCGGGCCGTCTGCCGCCCGGCTGCCCGGCGGCCAGTGATTCCTTCATGTCCTCGCCGGCGCAAAAAGCACGCCCGGCGCCGGTAAAGATCGCGACCTCGAGATCGTTCGAATGGCGAAATTCGATCCAGGTCTCGGCGAGCCGGGTGCGCATCTCGTGACTGAGCGCATTGAGCCGCTCCGGCCGGTTCATCCGTATGATGAGGATCTGTCCGTGACGCTCGGTCTCGACAACGGCCATCGATTTATTCCTTTTCCATTCGCGTGACGCTGCGGGCCCGGCAAGGCTACCATCGCTGCCCCGCTGTCCGCGAGGAGTTCCGAAAGATGGGTCAACAGATCGAAAGACTGGCGCAATTCGTCGCCGAGACGCGGTGGGAGGATGTGCCCGAGCCGATGCGCAAACATGCAAAGCTGGTGCTGCTCGATACGTTGGGTGTGATGCTGGCGGGCTCGGCGCGTCCCGAAGTGATGGCGCTGCGCCAAGAAATGGCAGCGACTGGCGCCACCGGCAGCGGCGCCATGGTCTACGCACCAGGCTGGCCCGAAGCCGATCCGCGCACCGCGGCGTTGCTGAACGGCGTTGCCGGGCGGTCGATCGAATTGTGCGAGGGGCTGCGCTTTGTGTCGGGCCAGGCGGCGATGCAGGTGTTGCCCGGGGTGCTCGCGGTCGGTGAACACGCCGGCCGTTCGGGCCGCGACATATTGATGGCTTTGGTGCTCGGCTATGATGTCGTTGCGCGCATCGCCGGCGGCTTCACGCCCCGTACACTGGCGCATCAAAACGGGCAGGTGTCGTTATTGGCAGCAGCAGCTGCCGGTGCCCGACTGCGCGGGCTCGATGCCGCCGGGATCAGCCTTTCGATGCGCATTGCCACGGTACTGATGCTGACGCCGAGCTACACGAACGCAGTCGCTGGAGCCACTGCTCTAAACGTCGCCGGCGGGATGAGCGGGTTTGTTGCTGCCTTTGCGCCGGAACTCGCATTAGCCGGCTTTACCGCCCAGACGGATGCGATCGAAGAGGCGTTGACCAACCTCGTCGGCGATGGTTTCAGCCCCGACCGGATAGTGGACGAGCTCGGTTCGGTCTGGCACATCACCCGCAATTATTTCCGGCTTTATGCCTGCTGCAATCCGATTCACCCGGCACTCGATTGCCTCGCCGCGGCATTGCAGGAACTGGATCCGCGCCCCGAAGACATTGAGCGCATCGAGGTTGCGACTTATCGCTTTGCTTCGGTCATGCGGAACCCGGCGCCGGCGAATTATTTCGCCTCGAAATATTCGCTGCCGCATGCCGCCGCAGTCATGGCGGTGCGCGGCAATGCCGGGTTCGCAGCACTCGACGATACCGCATTGCAGGACCCGGTTATTGCGGCATTGCGGACGCGCGTGCATGTCAGTGAGGACCCGGCGATGAGTGCAGTTGCGCCGCGACTGCGCCCGGCGCGTGTCATCCTGACCCTCGCCGACGGGCGCCAGGTTACGCATTCCCGCGATAGTCACCGCGGCGACTTCCAAGACCCGTTCAGCGAGGCGGAACTCCGCGGCAAATTCCGCGAATTGGCCGAAACCGTGCTGACAGCTGAGGGCGCGGCTGCAGTTGAGCGCGCTGTCGATCATTGCGAGGAATGGCGGGACGTTCGTGAGTTGACCCAATTGCTGAGGCAGTACGGCTGAAGGTAAAGCTGATCGTGGATATTTCTTGGAGCAATGGGGGCCGGTCCTGATCCAGTTGCGCGATCCCCTGATCACATTCGACTGTCATTCCCGCGAAATCGGGAACCCAGGGCCAACTGTCTCCTGGCCCGCCTGCAGCCGGTTTCGCGCCGCGTTTGCCGAGGGTGACGAAAGGGATCGTGCCCCCGACTACGACTTCAGCAGCGCAGCCATGACCCGCTCGCGTGTCAAAGGCAGGTCGCGCAGCCTCGCGCCGAGCGCGTGCGCGACAGCGTTGCCGATGGCGGCGACTGTCGGCCCGCCCGCGGCTTCACCAACGCCGAGCGATGGCAGATCGGCAGCCGCACCCACCAGCTCGACTGTGACTTCGGGCACCTCGGTGAAGCGCAACACCGGATAGCCCTCCCAATCGCGCGAGCTGATCCCGGCGGTATCGAGTCGCACACCTTCCTTTAGCGCCCAGCTCGCGGCTTGGATAATGCCGCCTTCGAGCTGGTTGACCGCCCCATCGGGGTTGATCACGAGCCCGGCATCGCAAGCGCACCACACACGTATTACACGCACCTGGTCCTCGACCTCGACCTCGGCAACAATCGCGGCATAGGCGGCCATATTTTTGTAGCGGGCAAAGCCGATCCCACGACCCTGGCCGGTGCCGGACGGCAACGCCGGCTGCCAGCCGCTGATCCGCGCCACGTACTCGACCACGGCCCGGGCGCGTGCCTCGGGCAACACCGAAAGCCGATAGGCGACCGGGTCCTCTCCAGCCCTCTCAGCCAGCTCGTCCATTGCGGACTCGATCGCGAAGACGTTGAGCGTCGCCCCAAGTCCCCGCAAGGACGAGGTACGAACCGGGGTCTCGGGGATCAGGTGATGGACGATGCGCTTCGCGGGGAAACCATAGAGCGGCTCGCCATTGCGCGTGCCCGCACCGGGCGGGTTCGGTGATTCGGTTGCGGGGGGCGCCGGTGGCGGGTCGGGCAGCGCCTCGGCTGCGAGCAGATTGCCGCCGCCGCCCGGCCGGCTCGAGTGACGGCCACTCCAGATCTCGGTCGTCCAGTCGGCCGGCCGGCCGACCTCATCGAGAGTGGCCCGCGCAGTCACGACCATCGCCGGGCTGACCGGTTCGAAGCCGAATTCCTCTTCGCGCCGCCAGCGCACCCGGACCGGTTTGCCGGGCATCTGCAAAGCGATGACCGCCGCATCGGTCGCCGCGTCATCGGCGCCGTTGTGTCCATAGCAGCCCGGCCCCTGCACATGTCTGACCGAGATCATCGCCGGGTCGAGCTTTAGGGTGCGGGCGAGCGCATCGCGCAGCGGGAACACGCCTTGCGAATGCGTCCACACTTCGAGCCGCCCGTCACGATAAAGCGCCACCCCGCAGGACGGCGCCACCGAGGCATGAGCGATGTGCATGCGTGTGTAGGTAGCCTCGTATCGATTGGTTGCGGGTGTCGGGGTAGGTGACGGTGGGGCGTCGACGACGCGATTGATCGAGGGCTGCTGTAAGAGCCAGCGCGCCTCTTCCTGAAAGGGGTTGATCGGATCGAGGCCGTCCCAGGCAATATGACTCGGCGCCACTGCTGCAGCCGCTTCGACGACGGTTTCGTCGGGACCGGTTATCGCAAGAAAATTGCCGTTGCGGATGATCTCGATCGGCCCCTTCGCCGTTCGGCGCAAAGCGGCTTCGTCAACGGCTTTTAGTGTCGCACCGCGCCGCGGTTGACGCACAACGCGCGCGTGGAGCATGCCGTCGAGCACCATGTCGTGCAAAAAGATCGGTTCGCCAAACACTTTGGCAGCGAGGTCGACGCGCGGCGCGTTGGTCCCGACGATGCGCCTGGGTTCCGATGTCTCGGTTGGTGCAGCCCCCCGGGCGGGGCGGGTGAGATCGACCGCCGCGGCAAGCGACCAGTAGTCATGTCCGGTCGGCTCGCCGCGATGAGTGATGGCGCCGTCCTCCACCGCGAGATCGGTGCGCGAATAGCTGAAGGCCGCCGCGGCGTGGTCGAGAAGCGCGCCGCGCACCTCGGCGCAGGCCAATCGCAATGCGACGCCGCCAAATTGGATCGACTGGCTGCCGGCGGTGTAGCCCTCATTCGGGGTCAAATCGGTGTCGCCGGAGCGCAGCAAGATGCGCTCGAGCCTCACCCCGAGCTCCTCGGCCGCGATCTGGCGCATCGCGGTCAAGACCCCTTGCCCGATCTCGACCCGGCCGGTCGAGACCGTCACGCGACCCGGCTCGCCAAACCCGACCCAGCGATCAAGCCGAGGATTCGCGGCGAGCAGCGGCGGCAATCCGGGGGCGGCGCTCACCGCGCACCTCCTTCCTCGCGCATATGTTCTGCAGCACGCGCTACGGCGCGCAGGATGCGGTTGTGGCTGCCACAGCGGCAGATGTTGTCGTCGAGCGCCTCGGCGATCTCGCGCCGCGACGGCGCCGGGTTGCGGTCGAGCAAGGCTTTTGCCGAGATCAGGATGCCGGAAAGGCAATAGCCGCACTGGCCTGCCTGCTCGTCGAGAAAGGCCTGCTGCAGCCGATGCGGGCGCTCGGGCGTGCCGAGCCCTTCAATGGTCAGGATTTGCTTGCCGACCAGCGTCGACAAGGGCTTGCCGCAAGATTTCTCGGGCCGACCATCGACGAGCACCATGCAGCAGCCGCATTGTTCGAGGCCGCAACCGAATTTGGTGCCGAAGAGGCCGAGATGATTGCGCAGGATATCGAGGAGCGGGGTATCGGCATCCGCACTGACATTGACCTCGCGTCCGTTCACGATCAGATCGACTGTTGGCATCCCTGTCTCACCGGCGGCCGGAAAAACAGGACTATACCAGCTGCGGCGGCTACGGGAATGATCTGGCGCATTTGCGGGCGGTATGGTTCCTCGGTTCCGCCGACAGTCCATTCGGAGGGTTGGGCGGCGCAATCGACCGCCGCCCTGGTTTGCTAGTCAGCTCTGCCTGACATCGATTTTTTTGGGTTGTCTCTGGGCTTCTGCGGTTTTCGGCATCTCGATCGTCAGCACACCTTTTGAGAAGTCGGCAGCGATCTTGTCACGATCGACACTCACCGGCAGCTCGAAAGACCGCTGAAACGAGCCATAGGCGCGTTCCGAAAAATGATAGTTCTTGTCCTTCTGCTCGCTCTCCTGGCGTTTCTCGCCTCTGAGCACGAGCATGTCGCCGGAGATCGACAGGTCGACGTCCTTGGCGTCGAGACCGGGTAATTCCGCGGTAATCTTGTACGATTTTTCGTCTTCGCTCATATCGATCGCCGGCACGCCAAAGTTGAACGAGCTCTGCCGCATCGCCGGTCCCATGTCGAACATCCGCCGCAAAGAGGGAAAGCCAAAGCTGCCCGAGAAGCGGTCGAACAGCCGATCCATCTCGCTGCGGAAGGATTGCCATACATCCGGGACCGCCGGGGTCGTCCCTTGCGATGCCGGTTGCGATGGTGACCTTTGACTTCGACGGGTGCGTCCGCCATGAGTATCTCCATCAAATGTTTACGCGGGAAGACGGGCATATGACCCGGCGGAAAGGTAAGCCCTAACTCGCCGACGGCCATTGATCCATCGCAATAGAACGCTTTGGCGCCTGGAATGTTGCGAGTGCCGGCTGCGAGCTCGCCACGGGGTCCATCGATGCACGTGATTAACATCGAGGCTTAGCGGCGGCCGGTTAGATGCGCTTCCACAGACCGGTTTCCTCGTCGAGGCGATCGAGTTCGGTGCCGCTGAAATCGAAGCGGGACACGACACCGACCACTTTGCCGCCCTCGACGACCGGAACGTGACGGTAGCGCCCATCTTCCATTAGCCGTAAGGCCTCGATCGCCGTCATGTGCGGCGGTATCGAGGTCGGCTCCCGCGTCATCACCTCCTCGAGCTTGGTGCAGGCAGCGCTTTTGCCTTCCGCCAGTACACGGTGGACCGCATCGCGGCCGGTGAAGATACCGAGGAGACGATTGTCGTCCTCGGTCACGACCAGCACCGCGCCGACACGGCGATCGCGCATCCGGCGGCACGCCTCGCGTACCGACACACTTGGCGGCAGCATCAACGGATCTTGATGCCGCACGAGATCTGCCATTTTGCGCATCGTCATCGCCTCCGCCGGGAACGCAGCTGCTCGCGCGGCGCTTGCTGCCGTTCGCTGCCGCCGGCATAGGCCCCGATCGGTGAAGAAACCCAACAAAGCGTCATCGCTGTCCTCCCATTCGCTACTCTCACGCTCAACAAGACGCGCCCGGCAATGTCGGTGCATTATTTGGATATTTGGATCAATTTGGCTTGCCTACCATGACGCGCCGGGCCGGCAACGGGGGGCCGATTGGCGCGCTCCGGCCGTCAGCGAAACCGCCTTCCGGTAACAATATTCGCGCTTTGGCAGCGCGGATCGGATCGGCGCCGAGACCCTTTAAAGAGCACGTTCACCTCGGCTGAATTATCCCCCAAGCCTGATTAATCGCAGCGAACACGCTCGCCTCGTAAGCCGCGTCTCATGCGGACTGCCGCAAATCCGCGCTGAACTTTTATTCGCCCCAGACGAGGAACAGCCCGACATCGCCCGGCATGCCACCGGGATAATCCAGGATCCGGGCGGCCAATCGAAACCCGTTGGGCCTCAGCTCGTGTTCCCAGCGCAGATACACTTCAGCAGCCTCGCCACGCAAGGTGGCAGGCCAATTCGGCTCCATCGCGTTAATCGCCCGCCCGCTGTCGCTGCACAGCTGCGAGGGAAAGCGCAGCAGCATCAACTCGGTTTGCCCGCGTTCGGCTGCCTGACGAGCGTTGTGCAGCATCGCCCGCCACGTTTCGTCGCCAATGTGATGATCGATCAGCTCCTTGACTGCTTGCTGTCGGCGTTCGGCCGCAGCCCGGCGTTCCGCTTCACGGTGCTGCGCTTCGCCGCGCTGGTGATCGCGCACCAGCGCACGAAGAGCTTCAGCTGGCAGGCGGGTCTCCCCGGCCACCGCCGGCGCACTGGTGGGACCGTGGCTGGTTGCCCCGCTCTGCCGATGTGCCTGATACTGGCGATCGACCCACGCAAAAAACCCGCCGCCATTTGTCTGCGATCGCGGTTGAGCCGCGCTCAGCTTCGCATCCGCCAAGGCCCGCAACAGGTCGGCGCGGCTGACAATTCCGACCATATGGCCGTCGCGCACGACTGGCACGCGCTTGATGCGATGGGCTGCGAGAAGACGCGCGATCTCTGCGATATCGGCATCTTTGCCGATCGAAACGATCGGCGCAGTCATGACGTCGCGGGCGCTACGCTGTCGGTCCCGCAACTGACTGAGGAATTCGGATGAAAGGCTCTCGCCCTCGGCAAGCATCGTCAACCACCAATCGCGCCTTGCGTCGCGATCCGCACCGTTGCGACCGATCAGGTCGCCCTCGCTAACCATGCCGATCGGCGCACCACTCGCATCGACCACCGGAACCGCGCTTATGCCGTTATCGAGCAACAGCCGGGCAATCTCGCGGGTCGGTGTGTCAGGGGTGACCGAAACCACCCGGGTTGTCATCACATCGCGTGCGTCCATGCGTTTATCCGTCGCTGAGCATCGGTTAGAGAGCCTCACAACTGGCGGGGCGAGCCGGGTTCGACCCAGGTTCGACATTGAGTACACAATCGACCGAACCGAACCTTGATCTGCCTCAACAGCTCGCCCCTGCGTCGAGTTAGGAGCTGAGGCGAGATCAGTTTTCGCGCCCTGAGTGGCATGGACAAGAGCAAACCATGGATGATTTGGATCAATGCCCGCCGCGACAATTCGGGTGCTTATGTCCATGGATTGCGATGTGAGCCGGGTCTGCTATTGCCGCATGATAACTCGGCTATGCCGGGGCTTTGGCGCGGTTCTGGGTGTTTGCAAGAAGACAAACCGCCTAGCTCCAGAAAGGAGAGTAAATGCAGGTTCCGCTTCAAATCACGTTTCGCCACATGCCCAGCTCGGAGTCGCTCTCAGCGCTGATCCGCGAGCGAGCCGAGGAGCTCGAG
>JAFAOB010000143.1 GCA_019238055.1 Alphaproteobacteria bacterium | reverse complement strand
CCCGTTTCTTGCCCCGGCGGCGCGAATTCGGCCGGGACGCTGTTGCCGGCGTAATCGCGCTGCGTGAAATGCCCGTTCCCGTCAAAGAACGAGATCCCCGCGAAGACCCCGGCGGGCCATTCGGCAAACCGGCTGGCGTGTAGTCGGTGCCTCCGTCCGCGTATTCGCCTTTGAGCGTCGCGTTCGAGCACACGTAATCGTCAGTGCCTCCTGCCCGGGCTACACCGCTCAGCGCCGGCACAGCGATCACAGCCGCCATTATTCCAATCCACAACGCCCTTTTCATTTAAGCTCTCCATTGCTTGTTGACCCGCCGCTGCGAAGCGTTCCGATTCACGGCCAAGATGGCGATCCATCCGGCTTAAGTGCCTGCACTCGATGGCCGGATAATCGACCGGCCGCATCTGACCCTCGCGCGCTGCATTCTCGGGCTCGCGCCTGCCTAATCCCTGTCCGGGGCGACCTTCCAGGAATCTACGCTGGTTTGGGTGGGCACTGCGGTAGTAGATCCCGGCGGAATTAATTCCGCAGTAACTCCGTGGGTATGACGGCCGCCGTCGCTGATCACGAACAAAAACGTTATGACACCTGTCGAACCTGACGAGACAGGCACGTTCAGGTCAAGCTCAGCGCTGCCCGTGCAGTCGGAATTGACCGTATAGGTCCCCGTTTCTTGCCCCGGCGGCGCGAATTCGGCCGGGACGCTGTTGCCGGCGTAATCGCGCTGCGTGAAATGCCCGTTTCCGTCAAAGAACGAGATCCCCGCGAAGACCCCCGGCGGGCCATTCGGCAAACCGGCTGGCGTGTAGTCGGTGCCTCCGAACGCGTATTCGCCTTTGAGCGTCGCGTTCGAGCAGCCGAAGTCGTCGGTGCCTCCTGCCCAAGCTGCGCTACTTAGCGTCGGCACAGCGATCGCCGCCGCCATTATTCCAATCCGCAACGTTCCTTTCATGTGAGCTCTCCATCGCTGGTTGACACGCCGGCGCGGGCGAGCCGGGCGATTGGCTCCACAGCCCTTGCGCACCGGCCGGACCGAGAATGAAAACTTCCGCCACATGGCGGGATAAAACCTGATGAATCGGTATGAAACGTTCTAAATTGATGGTTTACAGTATCTTACGTCCCAGCATTCGGGCGCGCGATGAAAAGCACTAACGGGGACCGCGAGGCGATGCTAGACTTTTTCATCCAATTCGGATCGGCAGAACCTCCGCGATGGATGCGCTCGCCCCGGCCGATATGCTTTTGTTCGAGGGCTTTTGCCTCGACCGTCGGCGCGGGAGTCTGCTCAAACGGGACGAAGACGGCGTCTGGCGTCCGGTCGCGCTTGGCTCGCGCGCACTTGATGTTTTAACTATCCTTGCCGATCGGCAAGGCGCGCTGCTCTCGAAAGACGAGATCATGATCGCTGCCTGGCCGGGCATCGTCGTTGCGGACAACAATCTCGCAGTCCAGATCTCGGCGTTGCGCCGCGTCCTCGACCGCGACCGCACCGAGGGCAGCTGCATCCAAACTGTAGTCGGCCGGGGCTATCGCTTTGTCGCAGCAGTTAGACGGGTCGGCGCCAATGTGCGCGCCGCCATTCCCATCGCTGGGGCATCTTCCGAGAGCGATGAACCTTCACGGCCGCGCCTGTCGATCGTCGTGCTGCCATTTATTAATCTCAGCAACGACCCCGAGCAGGAGTATCTCGCGGACGGGATCACCGAGGACCTCACGACCGATCTTTCGCGGATCGACAATATGATCGTGATCTCGCGCAATACCGCGTTTACCTACAGGAACAAGTCCATCGACACGAGGCAGATTGGCTGCGAGTTGGGCGTGCGCTATGTCCTCGAAGGGAGCGTCCGCCGGGTGGGCAGCCAGGTCCGCATCGCCGCCCAGCTGATTGACGCTGTGATCGACGCCCATCTTTGGGCCGAGCGGTTTGACCACGAACTCGACGATCTTTTCGCTCTGCAAAACGAGATCACGAGCCGGCTCGCAAACGCGCTCGGCGCCGAGCTGATCACGATCGAGGCCGCTCGGCCGACCGAGAATTTCGGTGCACACGACTTTATCCTGCGTGGACGCGCCGCGATGCTCAGGCCGACTTCTCGCGACAGCTATGCGGACATGATTAGCCTATTCGAGCGCGCGATGGCGCTTGATCCCGAGTCCGTCGAGGCACAATCCCGTTTGGCAAGCGCGCTCGCCAACCGCGCATTAAT
This sequence comes from Alphaproteobacteria bacterium, assembly GCA_019238055.1. Classification (GTDB taxonomy): domain Bacteria; phylum Pseudomonadota; class Alphaproteobacteria; order ATCC43930; family CGMCC-115725; genus AP-15. The sequence continues at coordinate 3,456 of JAFAOB010000143.1, read as the reverse complement.
CGGGGTAACCGACTCGGCGGCAACCGATATCGCTCGTGCGGCAGGACTGGCCGAGCGGGCTTTGGCGGCCGCGCCGCGCTCTACGCTCGCGCATATCGCCAAAGCCAATGTGCTGCGCTCCCAAGGCCGATGCGACGAGGCCATTCCTGAATTCGAGACAGTGCTCGCGATCGATCGCAACGCGGCAGGTGTTTTGGACGCTCTCGCAGATTGTAAGTTATTGACCGGAGCAATCGAGGACGTAATTCCGCTCGAAGAGCAGGCGATCCGCCTCAGCCCCCGCGATCCGGCCATCGGCTGGTGGTATATCAGGATTGGTCAGGTGCACCTATTGCAATCGCGCCCTGACGAAGCAATCCGGTGGCTTGAAAAGGCGCGCGTCGTCGTTCCGGAATTGCCATTTGTGTATGGCCTCCTCGCCTCGGCGTATGGCCTTAAAGGGGACACAGAGCGCGCCCGCGCCGAACTCGCACAGGCCCGGAGGTTTACCGGCGACGATCACTTTTCCAGTATCGCCGCCCTGAAGGCCTTTGGTGCGGCGCGCGGATATTATCGGGCGAGAAATATCGATTTCGAATCGACTTATTTCGCCGGTCTGCGCAAGGCCGGAATGCCGGAGCAGTGAGTATGCGTCCCGACGGTCAACCTTCAAATGCGACCGCTTGCGGGCTGAAGGCTCAGCGCGCCGCGCGTTCCAAAAATCGCTCGGCGAGCCGCGCCAGAAAGCTGACCCCGACCGGCAGCGCCTCATCGTTGAAGTCGTAATGCGCATTGTGCAGAAAGCAATCGCCCTCGCCGGGACCGTTGCCAAGCCACAGCATTGCGCCCGGCCGTTTGTTCAACATAAATGAAAAGTCCTCGCCGCCCATTGACGGGGCGACATCGCGCAAGACCCGGTCGGGCCCGCAGATTTCGGCCGCGACTTCGGCGGCAAACTCGGTCTCGCCGCGATGATTGATCGTCGGCGGGTAGGAGCGGCGATAGCTCACCTCGGCCGCGGCACCATGCACGAGTGCGGCGCCGCGGGCGACCTCGCCGATCCGGCGCTCGATCGCAGCCTGCACCTCCGGACGAAAGCTGCGCGCCGTGCCGCCGATGTGGAGCCCGTCCGGGATCGCATTGTAGGCTGACCCGCCGCGCACAAAGCCGACGCTGACGACCGCCGAATCGAGCGGGTCGACGGTGCGGCTGACGATCGTCTGCAACGCCAACACAATCTCGGCGCCGACGACAAACGGATCGATGCCGAGATGCGGATGCGCGGCGTGAGTGCCATGTCCCGCGATGCGAATGTCCCAGCGATCGGAAGCGGCCAGCAGCGGGCCCGACCTCGCCGCGATCTGCCCAACCGGGATGCCGGGCTTGTTGTGCAGGGCAAACACCGCATCGCACGGGAATTGGTCGAAGAGGCCCTGTTCGACCATGACCCGGCCGCCGCCTCCGCCCTCTTCTGCAGGCTGAAAGATCAGATGCACAGTGCCCTGAAAATTCCGCGTTTCGGCAAGATATTTGGCGGCGCCGAGCAGCATCGTCGTGTGCCCGTCATGGCCGCAGGCATGCATCTTGCCGTCCTCGGTCGAGCGGTGCGGAAAGTCGTTCAGCTCCTGGATCGGCAAGGCGTCCATATCGGCGCGCAGCCCGATTGCTGCCGGCGAATTGCCGCACCGGATCGTCCCGACCACCCCCGTACCGGCGAGCCCGCGATGCAGCTCGACCCCGCATTCGGCGAGCTTGGCGGCGACGAGATCGGCGGTGCGCCGTTCGGCAAACGCCAATTCGGGATGGGCGTGGATGTCGCGACGGATCGCTGTCAGCTCGTCTTGGTAATCGCGCACTTCGGCTATGATCGACATTATGGGGGTCGCTTTTCCGGCTAAACTCGGCCCGATTATCGTCCGGAAAATGTCAAAGGCAATCATTCGCCACATTCGATGCAGCCGGCTCCCCCGGCGCGCTGGAGCAGCTGAGCCAATTGGTTTATTCAATGACAAACAACAAAGCGGGTCACGTTCATGCAGGATCGGCCAAGATGCGCATCAGAGCGATTGTCCTGACGATCGGCGCGGCGATGATGCTTGCCGCCTGCGTACCGCCGCCGCGCCAACCCGTAAACTCCGTCGCCTTCGAACGGCGGCCGCCATTGCCGGGCCAGCCCGGTTATCTCGAGACCATAAAGTTCATCTTTGACGGCGTGCATTATATATCGCCAACGTCCGGGTTTCTCGTTTCCGAAACTGGGGATTTGTGTTTTCAGGGAGCGGTCGTCCCCAGTAATCCGCCGGAATACATCCCGAATAACTTCTGGTGCATCAGCCCGTTCGATGTCAGCCGGGTCGAAGCCATCGAAAATGACATCACCTACATCAATCAGGTTCGCCTGTGGTGTCGGCTCGGCGCCCCGCAATGCGTTTACAAGACCGGCTATCCCAACATGCTCGATGATCAGTGGGTTGCCAACAGCATCACTGCCGAGACCGTGCCGTTTCTGCGCCAGCGCGATGCGATCGAATATCTCGTCTACCTTATGGGCGGCGATGTCGAGCGCAACCAGGCGATGCAGTAAAGACCAGCCCCGACGGCGCGCTTGACAGACCGCAGCCAGTGTCTAGCGTCCGACCGCTCACCCCTCGCAACGGAGGAGACCCAATGATCATCGAGATGCGCACCTACACCCTGCAGCCGGGCACGGTGGCAAGTTTCGAAGAGCGCTTTGCCCAAGCCTTGCCGGCGCGCGCGCAGGTTTCGCCGCTCGCCGCGTTCTGGCACACCGAAGTCGGGCCGCTCAACCGCGTGATCCATGTCTGGCCTTACGAGGATTTGGCGGCGCGCACCCGGCTGCGCGAAGAGGCAACAAAGCTTCCGGGTTGGCCGCCCAATGTCCGGGAGTTCGAAGTCGAACTGCAGAGCGACATCTATCTTCCCGCCCCGTTTTCACCGGCGCTCGAACCGCGTCAGCTGGGCGGGCTCTACGAGATCCGCATCTACACCTTCAAACCGGGCGGGATTCAAGGCGTGATCGACCGTTGGAGCGGACACATCGCTCGCCGCCAGGAATTGTCGCCATTGGTCGGCGCCTGGTACAGCGAGCTCGGCGGGCTCAACAAATGGTGCCATATCTGGGCCTACAAGGATGCCGGCGAGCGCTTCCGCATCCGCGAGGAAGCCCGTGCCAAGGGCATCTGGCCGCCGCCCTCGGGTGGTGGTCCCAACATGATGATCCGCCAGGAAAACATGCTGGTCATCCCGGCCGCCTTCTCGCCGCTGCGCTAACCATCGGCGATCGGCGCACCCTCCCCTCCCCCTCGATGGGCTGACAGGGGTAGGTATCGGGTCATAGCGGGGCATCATGATAGGTGATCTGGACGTTGGCCGGTGGCTGCGGCCAGGGATCGGGGGCGAGCCACAAGCGGCGCCAGAGGCGGCCGCGCGCGAGACATCGGCAGAAGACTTCAAGAC
>JAFAOB010000106.1 GCA_019238055.1 Alphaproteobacteria bacterium | reverse complement strand
GACAGCAATACAGCGCCGTGATATCGACCGCCATTGAGGGGGCTCCCTGGACCCGGGTTTGACGCTCAGCCTTCGCAAGCCGATGCTGTCAAAGCCTTGGTTCTTTGGGAATCCCCTCAACCCTTATCCGTAGTTCGGGTTAACTAGAAAAATCTTGCAGACTCTTCGCGTAATATGCGCTAGGATCGCATTAAGGTTAACATTTGCTTCGTCACAAGCCATTTTGTCGCGAAATTGTGCCTTTACCCAAATAGACCGGCGTCCAAAAGGACCTAAATGGTCATCTCTGATCGTATTTTGCCGGCATTGGTCGCGCTGGCGTTGGCCATCCCGGCGCCGACCGGGATCAGCCTCGCCCAAACCAGCCCTCCCGCCGCGCTCTGCGCCGGCAATACCTGGATCGATGTACGCTGCTATGGCGCCGTCGGCGACGGGGTCAATGACGATACCGCCGCGCTCAATAGCGCGCTCGCCGCCGCCCTCGCGAATGACGCGCCACTATTCCTGCCGCATGGCAGGTTTCATGTTACCAGCACCCTGACGATTGACTACCAGAGCCGCGCCGACACCGGGTTTCGCCTGATCTCGATGGGCGCGATCATCGACGGAAAATCGATCTCTGCCGCACCGGTTCTCGAAATCCTGTGCTCCGGCGGCAATCCACAGTCGCCCAAGGGCTGCTTTTACTTCAACGAACAGGGCACGCTCTTTGTCAATGCCGACAGCAATGGCTATGCGGCGGTGATCGGAAAATCCGACTTTTCCGATGCCCATAATTCGATCAAGATCGATCACCTGATCGTTAACAACGCCAACACCGGCCCCGGCGCCGGCGGGCTGCAGCTCAATTATGTGCTGAGCTCGCAAATCCTTGCTGTCGCGGATTCGGCCGGGGGTGCTGCGGGCATCGCTCTCGAGCAGACGCAGATCTCGCATATATCCGGGGCCGGCTCGGCGAGCGCCTCGGGCGGCGTCGCGTTGCGAATCGAAAACGGCTATAGTTTTGCCAATACATTCGAGGCGATTGATCTCGAAGAGGCGCCAATCTGCCTCGTGATCGCCTCGCCCAACGCCGCGCACAATACGTTCATCTCGCCCTATATGGCCTGTCCAACAGCAATCGCTGCAACTGCCGGGAACACGACCGCGCTGATCAATCCCCTGTTTGCCGGCAACGTCCAAACCCAATTCGCCGCTTCGGTCGGGCTCATCACAATTCCGTAGGTCGCGCGATCCGGCCTGCGGCGACACCAGCCGGAGCCTTTGACAATGCTGGCGCCATCGCCCACATCGTCTTTCGCCAGACGGCTGGACGGCCGCTCTCCGCGAGGCGGGGAGAGGAAAGTCCGGGCTCCACGAAGGTACGGTGCCGGGTAACGCCCGGCGGGGGCGACCCCAGGGACAGTGCCACAGAAAACACACCGCCAAGCCCGTCCGGGCGACCGGTCGGGCGGCAAGGGTGAAATGGTGCGGTAAGAGCGCACCGCGTTGCCGGCAACGGCGACGGCACGGAAAACCCCACCGGGAGCAAGACCAAGTAGGGGCGACAGGCGCTGCCGCCCGCGGACCTGTTCCGCGGACCAGGCGCCGGGCGCACCTTCGCGCCGCCGCCCGGGTCGGTCGCATGAGGCGCTCGGCAACGGGCGTCCGAGAGGAATGGCCGTCACCGCCGACGGGATCCGTTGCCGGTCTCATCGGCGGTACAGAACCCGGCTTACACGCCGTCTGGCGCTTCTCACGCCGCAAAATCAATGTTTCGCGCGGTTGCGCGGCTGTGACTGGCGGCTCGATGTCTAATGCGGAGGCAAACGTGGATAGTTGGGGGATTAAAGCGGGATAAGCGCAGATTCCGGGGGAGAACGCTGTGAATCACCGTCGGCGCGATTGCGCCGCGCAATTGGTCGCGTAAGCTCGCTTTGTGTGGTCGAGATGCTGGGGATGCGATCCTCTCGTTGGTCCGCATAGACCACACGCGGGGGGTGGGGGCAACGGGCGATCCCCAGCGGATCGCCCGTTTTATTTGGGCAGAAATGAATGGCCGAGCGCCGGATCACCCGCGGCGCTCAGCCTGGCTGGGCGCAGACTCTGGCTGCCGTCCGGGCAAATTGAAGCAAAAACCGCTTGCCAGGCTGACACGGGCCGTCCGTTAGCCAGCCCAAAGCGGCATTTCAGCAACATGAAAACTGAAAAGCGGCAAGTGACAAAATATAAGGCGCCGCGCCGGTTCACGAGGCGCCGGCTAAGACGAGATACGAGCGAATCATGACGGATAACGGCCGAGGTCAGCGTCATGCCGTGACATCGCGGCCCGGCAGCCGCGGCGCCATTTCGATCGTCCCTTGATTTATCAGCATTTTACAGTGGTCATAGAGAGCAACACGGGCCGCTTCAGTCCGGTTATTGCCATAGAGACCGGTTTCGACCAGGCGATCGAGGTACCAAATGGTCTGAGCATTGATCGAGAGCGTGATCTGCTCGGATTTTAGCGGATTTGCTTCTCTGGCCATCGATATGCTCCAATAAGAATTGGAAAAGAATGCCACGATAATAGCAAAAGTTTCTTGACCCCCATAGCTCCCCATGCTATCCCAAATGCACCCAGGGACGGGTGTCGCCGACGGGGGGAACTTCGGCAGCACCTATCGGGCGCCCCTTGCCGAGCGTCCGTGGGCGAGCGTTGGGGGAAGAAGTGGCAATGTTTTTGTCCACTTACGTGAACAAGGTCGACCGCAAGGGGCGAGTATCAGTGCCGGCGACCTTTCGCACCACGCTAGCGGCCCAACGCTTTCCCGGCATTGTGGTTTTTCCGTCGTTCAAATACCCCGCTCTTGAGGCCAATAGCCTCGAATGGATGGAAGAGCTCGCCAACCGGCTCGACACCCTCGACAAGTTCTCCGACGAGCATGAAAACCTGGAAATGTTGTTTGCCCTGTCGCGGGAATTACCGTTCGACACTGAAGGCCGGATTGCTTTGCCATCGGATCTGGCCGAGCATGCCGCGATTGCCGATAGCGTCGCATTTGTCGGCGTGGGCCGCAGTTTTCAGCTGTGGGAACCGACGCGGTTTAACGAACACATGGCGAATTTGCGTGAACGAGCGCGCCAGCAAGGGACGCGGATTCCCGCCCTGGCGCGTTCGGCTGAGGCGCGGCGCGAATGAACCGCCAGCCGGAGAGTGCGATGCCCCACGAAGATCCCGTTGCGCCGCCGGCAACTGCGGTGGAGAGACCCGCAACGCACGTTCCGGTGCTGGTCGAGGCCGTTGTTGAGGCTTTGGCGCCAAAGCCTGATGCGCTTTATATCGACGGCACGTTTGGCGCCGGCGGCTACAGCCGGGCGCTGCTCGATGCCGCTCAGTGCCGCGTTTTCGCGATCGATCGCGACCCCGACGCGATTGCACGCGGCCGCGAATTCGCTGCCGCTTATCGGGGACGGCTGGAGATCGTCGCCGGCAATTTCGGCGACATGGAGCGGCTGGTGCGGCCGCGGCCCGGTTTCCCGATTGCCGGGATCGTCCTCGATCTCGGCGTCTCATCGTTCCAGCTCGACACGCCTGAACGCGGCTTCTCGTTTCGTTTTGATGGGCCGCTCGACATGCGGATGAGTGGCGCCGGGCAAAGCGCGGCCGAACTCGTCGCCGCTTTGTCCGAGAGCGATCTCGCCTCGTTGATCCGTGATTTCGGCGAGGAACGCTATGCGCGCCGGGTCGCCCGCGCGATTGTCGCGGCGCGAAAAAACAAACCAATTCGACGCACGATCGAACTTGCCGAAATCGCCCGAGCAGCTATCCCCAAAGCCGAGTCCGGTCTCGATCCGGCCACGCGCACCTTTTTGGCATTGCGTATCGCCGTCAATGACGAGCTCGGCGAGCTCGACCATGGCCTCGAAGCCGCCGAACGCCTGTTGACGGCTGGCGGGCGGCTTGCCGTGGTATCGTTCCACTCGCTCGAGGACCGGCGCGTCAAAGCGTTCCTGCGACAGCGCAGCGAGACGGCGCCACGCGTTTCGCGACACGAGCCGCTGCCGGCGCAAGCGGCCATGCCGAGCTTTCGGCTGCTGCACCGGCGCGCTGTCAGACCAGATGCGCAGGAGATGGCGAACAATCCGCGGGCGCGTTCGGCGCGGTTGCGCGCCGCCGAACGGACCGCGGCGCCGCCCTGGTCGCCCGGACGCCATACCGAGGAGCCCCGGGCGGCATGATCAAGCTTCCGACCCTGTTCTGGTTGATCGTCGTTACGACCGCCGGCTTTGCCATGTTCGCAGTCAAGTACGAGGTTCAAGCGCTTGCCGACCAGCTCGCGCGAACCGCCAAACAGGCCGACAACACCGAACGCAGCATTCGCGCGCTCGAGGCTGAATGGGCCTATCTGAACCGGCCCGATGCGCTGGCGCAGATGAATCAGCAACTGCTGTCGCTGGTCCCGATCGCAACCAAGCAGTTGCACACCGATGTCACCGACATTCCGATGCGGCCCGTGCCGCCACCACCACCTGCGCCGGCCGAAACCGTCGCCGCAAGCGATCCGGCAGCATCGGCTCCGCAAACCCCCGCGGGCCCGGCGCCGCAATCGGCTGTGGCCCAGAATCCGCCGGCCCAAAGTCCCGCGACGCAGAGCCCAGCGGCCCAGACCCCGGCGCCTCAAAGCCAGCCGGCCGAGGCCCCGCGACCGGTCGTGACTGCGGCGCTTGAGGCGCCGACCACGACCCGATCGATCAAGCCGGCAATAGCCGCCAAGCCAGCGGCGGTTCGCAAAACCCCACCGCACCGGGCGGCCTCGCTTAACGAGCTGATCGCCCAGATCGTGGAGAGCCGGTGATGAGCGCCGCCTTCCAGTTTGACGACAACCCCTGCCGGCCGCGGCATTTCAGACCGCCGCCCTGCACGCCGGTGGTTCCGGACGGTCCGGCAAAGCGGGCCCTCGAAGGCTGCCGACCGCGACTTTTTATTGCCACCATCGCCTTCCTCGCGGCTTTTGGCGTGATCGCCGGCCGGCTTGTCCAAGTCACTTTATTACCAAGCGGGATTAGCGTACCTCGGATTGCGCGGTTCGAATCGCCGCCGCCACCGGCGCTGGGGCGCGCCGACATTGTCGATCGTCAAGGCAAGCTGCTCGCTTCGACGCTTGACAGTCCGTCGCTTTACGCCGATCCGCGGCAGATCCTTGACGCCGCCGATGCCGCACAGAAGCTCGCCGCCACCTTGCCGGGGCTCGATCGCGCCGCCGTCTATGCCAAGCTGACCTCGGGCAAAGGGTTTGTCTGGATCAAGCGGCATCTGACCCCCGATCAGGCCTATGCAGTCAATCAGCTCGGTCTTCCCGGGCTGCAATTCCAGCATGAGGAGCGCCGCGTCTATCCCTATGGCGCGCTGCTGTCGCATGTCGTTGGCTTTACCGGGATCGACGACAATGGCGAGGCCGGCATCGAGCGCGGCCTTGACGACAGTCTGCGCCGGCGGCAGCAGCCGATGCAGCTGTCGATCGATCTGCGGCTGCAATACATTCTGCACGAAGAACTGGCACGCGTGGTCAACGACTTCACCGCCAAGGGCGGCGCCGGGCTGATCATGAATGTCAACACCGGCGAGATCCTGGCGATGGTATCATTGCCGGATTTCGACCCGAGCCACCCCGATACCCTTGATCCAGATCATCCGAATTGGACGATCGCCGAGCGTATGTTCAATCGGGTGACGCTTGGCGACTATGAAATCGGCTCGGTCTTCAAAATCTTTACAACTGCGATGGGGCTGGATTCGGGTGCAACCTCGATGACCGGCCGGTTTGACGCCACCTACCCGATCCATATCGGGCGCTTCACGATTTCCGATTATCACGGCAAGCATCGCTGGGAGTCGGTGCCTGAAATCCTGATGTATTCCTCGAATATCGGAGAAGCCAAGATCGCACTCGCCGTCGGCGGCGATCGACAACAGCAGTATTTGCGCCGTTTCGGACTGCTCAGCTCGCCGAACATCGAATTAAAGGAGGTCGGAAAGCCGCACTATCCGGCGAAGTGGCGCGAGGTCAGCGTAATGACGATCGGCTTTGGCCACGGCATCTCCGAGACCCCGCTGCAGGTCGCGACCGCCGGAGCCGCACTCGTCAATGGCGGGGTTCTGCGCCCGGCGACATTGCTCAAATTGCCGCCGGGAGGCGCGCCCGAGGGTACGCGGGTGATCTCGCAGCAAACCTCCGACGAAATGCGCCAGCTGCTGCGGATGGTCGTGCTCTACGGCACCGGCGAGATGGTCGATGCGCCTGGTTATGTCGTTGGCGGCAAGACCGGCACCGCGGACAAGGTCGAGGGCAAGCATTATGCCGAGCGGAAACTGCTGTCGAGCTTTCTCGGCGCGTTCCCGATGACCGCGCCCAAATATCTGGCGCTGGTTATGGTCGACGAGCCCCATCCCAACAAATGGAGCCATGGCTTTGCCACCGCGGGGTGGACTGCCGCTCCCGCAGTCGGCCGCACGATCGTCCGCATTGCTCCGCTACTTGGGGTGCAGCCGGTGGACGAATCATCGCCTGAAATTGTTCACGCTCTGACACCCGAGAGCATGCAAGGCAAGCACGTTGAAGCTTATTGAGCTGATCGGGGGCGAGCCCGCATCCGCTGGCGATCCGGCCCCGCATAATCCGGAGATCGCCGGCATCACCGCCGATTCGCGCGCGGTTCGCCCGGGTTTTTTGTTTGCGGCACTGCCAGGCAGCCGCGCTGATGGCCGCCGCTTCGCAGCGGACGCGGCCGCACGCGGCGCCGCGGCGATCCTGACTGACGATAAGACCGCACTCGATCTCCCGTCGGAAGCGCGTGGACGGATCGCGATTGTCGTCGATCCCAATCCGCGGCGCCGGTTGGCGCTGCTGGCGGCTCGGTTC
>JAFAOB010000491.1 GCA_019238055.1 Alphaproteobacteria bacterium | reverse complement strand
CAAAGCCGCAGCGTCGCCTCGTCCAGCCGACCCGCCAGCGCTCGATATTTGCTCCCGATGATCCCCGGATCCCCCATGCCAAAAGAGTGCTGGAAATGCCTTCAGTGTTCAAGTTATTTTTGCTAAAGTCCTAAGTTCTATCTTCTCTAATACAACACATAAACATCGGTTAAGAGGTCGGCCTCGGCTGGCGAGGCGGCCGCGCGGGCGGTTTCGACCGCGCGGTCGATCAAGGCTGCGACCTCGGCATCGACGGCGTCGAGAACAGCGGCGTCGAGCAAGGCGGCCTCTCCGACCCGGCGCCGAAAATGCTTGAGGCAGTCGCGCTCCTCGCGCAGGCGGCGGACCTCGTCTTTGCCACGATAGAGCTGGGCGTCGCCCGAGTGGTGGCCGTAAAAGCGGCAGGTATCGACCTCGATCGCAGAGGGACCGCCGCCCGCGCGGGCACGGGCGACTGCGTCGCCGGCCGCTTCGTGAACCGCAAAGAAATCATCGCCGTTGACCTTGACCGCGGGCAGGCCAAAGCCGGCGGCGCGCCCGGCGATATCATGGCTGCCGATCGCGTAGCCTACTCCGGTGCCCTCGCCATACTGGTTATTTTCGAAGATGAAGATCGCCGGCAATTTCAATACGACCGCGAGATTCATCGCTTCGAACGTGGTCCCCTGGTTCGACCCGCCATCGCCGGTGAACGACACCGCGACGGCATCGCGCCCCAAGGTCCTGGCGCTCAGAGCCGCACCGACCACCAAAGGCGGCCCGCCGCCGACGATGCCATTGGCGCCGAGCATGCCGCGGTCGAGATCGGCGATATGCATCGACCCACCCTTGCCGCCGCACAACCCGCCTTTTTTGGCAAAGAGTTCCTGCATCATCAGCACCGGGTCGCAACCTTTGGCAATCGAGTGGCCATGCCCGCGATGCGTGCTGGCGATGTAATCGTCATCGCGCAGATGCGAGCACACGCCGACCGCCGACGCCTCTTCACCGGCATAAAGATGCACAAACCCGGGGATACCGCCTTTCGAGAACTCTTCCTGCACCCGCTCTTCAAAGCGGCGGATCGTGGCCATCGCACGATAGGCTTTGAGCAGTTCCTCGCGGCTCAGCTGCACTTTATCCCTCCCCCGACTTATCTCGTGACCGGTAAGCCTACTCTGCCTGTTTTCGGACTGCATCACAATCGCGGCAAGGCCGCCATTGACGCCGACAAACAAAGCCGGAAACCATGGCAAGCTTGCGGCTTTCGCTGAGCATGGCGGGTGGATATGCTGGCCTCGAATCCCATCGAGCCAAAGGGGAGCAGCGACATGGCGTTTTACGAACTGCGGCAATACAAAGTTTTGCCCGGCAAAATGGATGAATGGGTCAAGATCATGGAGGAGGATATCATCCCGTTCCAGATCTCGAAGGGCATGGTGATCACCGGCAGCTATCGCGGCGAAACCGACGATTCCTGTTATGTCTGGATGCGCCGCTTCAACAGCGAGGCCGAGCGCGAGGCTTTGTACAAGGCCGTATACGACAGCGAGCATTGGAAAACCAACATCGCACCGCGCGTGCCGCAATGCCTCGACCGCAGCGCGATGGTCATAACCCGCATCGTCCCAACACCAAAATCGACGGCGCAGTAGGGAGCAACGCCGGGCCGAGCGGAAATGGCGGGTGGCGAGGCGTGCCTGCCTCGCGGCGGATCAACCGGGAGAGTCTCGATAGATGAAGATCACCGACGTCACGCTGACCCTGTTTGCCTGGGAGAGCATTCCGCCGACAATTTACGGCCACCATACCGCCAGGCCGACCGGCAAGAGCGATCTCGGGCTTCTCGCGGTCACGACCGATCAGGGAATCACCGGGCATGCCTTTCTCGGCACCTCGTCGAACCCGGCGAGCCTCGACGGTCCGACCCTGATCCGCTTTTTAAAGCCGATCCTGATGGGCCAGGACCCGCTCGACCGCGAGCACCTCAATCGCCTCTTATGGGCGCGGGCCCGGGTCGCAACAGTGCGGGCGATCGGCGCTTGCGACATCGCGCTGTGGGATATTGCCGGGAAGGCCGCAGGGCTGCCGATCCACCGCCTGATCGGCACCTGCCGCACCAGCATCCCGGCCTATGCCAGTTCGGAGATTCATGCCACGGCGGCGGAATACGCAGAGCAGGCCAGGCATTACCAAACGACCGGCTGGACCGCCTACAAGATCCATCCCCCGCAGCGCTGGCGTGAGGACATCAAGGTTTGCGAGGCGGTGCGCAAGGCAGTTGGCGACGATTACACGATCATGCTCGACTCGACCTGGAGCTACCGCTACGAGGAGGCGTTGCGCGTCGGTCGCGCAATCGAAGAAATGGGTTTTTACTGGTATGAAGACCCGCTTGCCGACCAAGACCTTTATAATTACATCAAGTTAAAGCAAAAGCTCGATATCCCGATTCTGGCCACCGAATATCCGATCGGCGGGCTCGATTCCTACGTTCCGTGGATCACGGAGCGGGCGACCGACTTTCTGCGCGGCGACGTCGCGGTCAAAGGCGGCATCACCACTCTGATCAAGACCGCCCATCTCGCCGAAGCCTTTCGTCTCAATTTCGAGACCCATCACGGCGGCAATTCATTGAATAATATTGCCAATTTGCATGTGATCATGGCGATCCGGAACACCGAATTCTTTGAGGTGCTGTTGCCGGACGCGATGCAGAAATACGGTCTCATCGAAGACATCACCGTCGACCGTGACGGCCTCGTGCACGCGCCGACCGAACCCGGGCTCGGCGCCCATATCGATTTCGAACTGATCGAACGCAAAAAGGCGGGCGTGCTGAGCTGAACGGTGGCGCCCGCCAGCGCGATGCGGCCTCGGCGGCTGCGGCCTCGGCGCAAATGACCGGCCGGTTGGAAAGGGGTGCCTCGGCGGTCGATAATATTGCTGCCCGGGATATGCCGAATCGGTTAGCATCGCCGCCGCGTTCGATCGGCCGCGCCGATTGCGGTGCGGTGTGCTTTCCAAGAGGAGCAGGGAAATGGGCGAAATTCTCGGTCTTGGCTGCACCCACTATCCGGGGCTGACGGTGCCCGACGAGCAGTTGCCCTCGTTGTTCCACCGTCTGTTGACGGCACCCAATGTGCCTGAGTATTACAAGGACCCAGCGAACTGGCCGGCTGAACTCGTCGCCGAGCTCGGCAACGATGAGGGTTTTTCATCGGCACAACGCTACAGCGCGCGACTTGCCGAAGGCTTCCGCGCGGTGCGCAAGTCGCTTGACGACTTCAATCCGGATTTCGTCGTGGTGTGGGGCGACGACCAGTATGAAAACTTCCGCGAGGACATCATCCCGGCCTTCTGTCTGCTTGGCTATGACGAAGATTTTCAGGTTCAGCCGTGGAAAAACGGCAATGGCGGCCGCACCAACCGCTGGGGCGAACCGGGCGACTGGGCGTTGAAGCTGCATGGGCATCGCGAGGCGGCAAAGTTTCTCGCCACCGGGCTGATCGAGCGCGGCGTCGACATGGCCTATGCCTACAAGCCGCTGCACCATCCGCTGGCCCACGCGTTCACCAACACCTTCCTATATCTCGATTGGGACCGCAAAGGCTTCCCCTATCCGGTGGTGCCATTTGCGATCAATTGCTATGGCAGTAATCTGCTGCACGCCAAAGGCGGCACGGCGGCGCTGTTCATCCCGCCGCGCGACCCGTCGATCGCAGGCGATCCGCCTTCGCCGCATCCCTGGCGCTGCATGGAGGTTGGAAAGGCGGTGGCTGAAACCCTCGCGGCCTCACCGTGGCGGGTGGCGGTAATCGCCTCCTCCAGCTGGTCGCATTGCTTTCTATCGCCCACCAACGGCTACTTATGGCCCGACCATCAAGCCGACCGGCTGTTGTTCGATGCGTTGGAAGCGCGCGACTACGACACCTGGCGCAAACGTCCGCTACAGGCGATGGAGCAGGCCGGCCAGCATGAAATGCTAAACTGGTGCGCGCTGATGGGCGCAATGGAGACGCTTGACCGCCGTCCGGTGGTGCACGATTACGTGGAGACCCACATTTTCGCTTCCGAGAAGTGCTTCGTCACTTACCCCGCGTAAGCCGAGCCCTGGCGACGGCGCCGTGGTGCTCCATTGTTGAGTGGGGCGGACTGTGAGATCGGACGCCACGCTTGCCAAATCGGGTCCCCGCCCCTAACACTCTCGGCGGGGACCAATGTTGAGAAAGCCGCGGATCTTAGAAGGCGCGCAGACCGCTGCCTTGGTGTGGCGTCTGGCGTGCGATTTTATGCGCCCGCATACGCTGCGGATTGCGCTCGCCTTTATATTGATGGGTGCTGCTGCCGGTAGCACGGCATTGCGCGCCTGGCTTATGCAGCCGGTGCTGGACCGGGTCTTTGTCGGTCGCGACCCCTCATGGCTGCTGCTGATCGCCGGCGGGGCGCTCGCTATTGCGCTTGTGAAGGGCATTGCTGATTACGGCGAGGCGGTGCTGATGAACCGGGTCGGACAGCGCGTCATCGCCGATGTGCAGATTACGCTGTTCAGCCGGCTGATGCGGGCCGATCTCGCCTATTTCCATGCCAATCCAAGCGGCACATTGATCTCGCGTTTCACCAGCGACGCCGTGTTGCTGCGCAATGCTGCAGCGAATGTCCTCGGAGCCATCGGCAAGGATTCGCTGACCGTTGTTTTCCTGGTCGGTGTCATGTTCTACCAGGACTGGCTGTTGGCGCTCGCCTCGTTCTTCATATTTCCGGTGGCAATTCATCCAATCGTCGGCATCGGCCGGCGAATGCGCCGTGTCACCGCCAATACCCAAACCGAGGTCGGCCAGTTGACGACGCTGCTAAGCCAGACGTTCCAAGGCGCACGCCTTGTCAAGGCCTATGGCATGGAGGCCTATGAGGAGCGCCGGGCCGCGGCACTGTTTGAGCGCCTGTTTGCGCTGATCGATCGGGCGACGCGCACGCGTTCCGCAGCCTCGCCGATGATGGAGACCTTGGGCGGCGCCGCGATTGCGGTGGTCATCCTCTACGGTGGTCATCAGGTTATCGGCGGCGCCCGCACGCCAGGCGCGTTTTTTTCGTTCGTCACGGCGCTTTTGTTGGCTTATCAGCCGCTCAAGAGCCTTGCCAATCTGAACGCCGCGTTGCAGGAAGGTTTGGCCGCAGCCGAACGGATTTTTCAGGTGTTGGATGTCGAGCCGCGAATCCGCGACCGGCGCGGCGCCAAGCCGCTGCGGATTGGGGGCGGCGAGATCCGCTTTCAGCATGTGCGGTTTGGCTATGCGCCCGGTGCGGTCGCACTCGATGATATTGCATTAACGATACCGGCCGGGCGCACGGTGGCGCTGGTCGGCGCCTCGGGCGCCGGTAAATCGACAATCCTCAATCTGATTCCGCGTTTCTTTGATGTCACAGAGGGCAGCATCGCAATCGACGGTCAGGATATCCGCTCGGTCACTTTGGCCTCGCTGCGGGCGGCGATCGCGATCGTCTCGCAAGAGGTCACATTATTTGACGACACCTTGCGTGCGAACATCGCCTACGGGCGCTTTGGTGCCTCGGCAGAGGATATCGAGGCGGCAGCCCGCGCCGCCGGGATCGACGGTTTTATTCGCGAATTGCGCGACGGCTACGACACGCAGGTCGGCGAGCACGGGGTGCGGTTGTCGGGCGGCCAGCGCCAACGCATTGCGATCGCCCGTGCGATGCTCAAGGACGCACCGATCCTGTTGCTTGATGAGGCAACCTCGGCACTCGACAGCGAATCCGAGCGTCAGGTCCAGGCCGCACTGCGTGTCTTGATCCGTGGCCGCACCACGCTCGTCATCGCGCACCGGCTGTCAACCGTCCAGGGCGCCGACTTGATTTGTGTGATTGATCGGGGGCGTTTGGCCGAAAGCGGGCGACACGCTGAGCTTTTGGCCCGCAACGGGCTTTACGCACGGCTCCACGCGATGCAGTTTGCCGATCACCGTGACCTCGTCACGGCCGGTTCAGCCCGATAGCTTATGGTGCCGGCACCGCCCGCCTCGCGCCTGTGGCGACGCCTGTTGCGCCATTCTCGCATACGGAAGATCGCGTGCTGGGCTATCCATTATTATATCCGGTTTGTTTATCGAACCAATCGATGGACGGTCGAAAACGGCGAATGGCCGCGACAGCTGCTCGCAGCGGGTCGCCCGTTTATCGGAGCCTTTTGGCATGGCCGCATGATGATGATCCCAATGGGTTGGCGCCGCATGGCGCCGATGCACATGCTGATCTCGGCGCATCGGGACGGGCGAATCATCGCCGATGCCGTCGCCTATTTTGGTATCGATGCGATCGCCGGCTCCACGCGGCGCGGCGGATCGGCGGCATTGCGCTCTATGCTGAAGCGGCTCAAGGAGGGAGATTGCGTCGCGATCACGCCCGATGGGCCGCACGGACCGGCTATGAGTTCGAGCAGCGGCATCATCAATGTGGCGCGACTGGCTCAGGTGCCGATCGTGCCGATCACCTATGCCACCAGCCGGCGCCGGATCGCGGCTACCTGGGACCATTTTCATGTCGCGATGCCGTTTGGTCGCGGCGTGTTTTTGTGGGGCGAACCGATCGAGATCACCGATGATCTTGATGAGGCCGGTATCGAAAATGCGCGGCGGCTAATCGAACAGCGCATGCGGGACATGGTGCAGGAAGCCGATCGGCGCGTTGGCCACGCGGCTCCGCCGATTCCGGTGGAGGCGGCGAATACAGCCTCTAGCCTGGGGAACGCAGCTGAGGTCTCGACCCTATCATGCTCGGAGACGTTATCGCGACCGGCGCCCGCCCCGTGATGTTGCCGCTTTTATATCGCGCCCTGACCTTGCCGCTGCCGCCTTTTGTGATGCTGTACCTCTGGCGGCGCTGCCAGCGCGGCAAGGAGGATCGGCTGCGCTTGGCGGAGCGGTGCGGTATCGCGAGCGCGCCGCGCCCGCCCGGTCCGCTCGTCTGGATTCATGCTGCTAGCGTCGGCGAGGCGACTGCCGTGTTGCGGCTAATCGAGCAGCTGCTCGAGACCCGGCCCGGGCTCGAAATTCTCCTGACGACTGGCACGGTGGCCTCGGCGCGGCTTCTGGAGAGCCGATTGCCGGCACGCGCCCATCACCAGTATGTTCCAGTCGATATCCCCGGCTGGATCCGACGCTTTCTCGACCACTGGCGGCCTGATTTGGCGCTCTGGGTCGAATCGGAGTTGTGGCCCAATCTGGTGCTCGCAACACACGCTCGGGGAATCCCGATGCTGTTGCTCAATGGCCGGTTGTCGGCGCGCTCCTATCGGCGCTGGCGTCGATGGCCGGGGCTGATCGGCCCGGTGCTCGGTGCGTTCGCACAATGTCTGGCGCAGGATGCGGAGCAAGCTCGCCGTATCCGTCGGCTGGGCGGCTATCAGGTGACCGCAATCGGAGATTTGAAGACTGCGAGTAATCCGTTGCCGATTGACCCGACCGAATTTTGGCGATTGCGACAGGAGATCGGCCCTCGGCCACTCTGGCTCGCAGCCAGCACGCATCCAGGCGAGGAAGAGATCGCCGCGGCGGTGCACCAACGGCTTGCCATAGATCATCCCGGGCTTTTAACGATCATCGCGCCGCGCCACCCTGCTCGCGGCGAGTCCGTGGCATCAATGCTGATTGCGCACGGGCTCAGCGTTGCACGACGCAGCCGGGGTGAGCCGATCACCGCGAGCACCAAGATTTATCTGGCCGATACCTTGGGCGAGCTCGGCTTGCTTTACCGTCTGGCAGGGATTGCCTTTATCGGCGGTTCGATAACCCCGAGGGGCGGCCATAATCCGCTCGAAGCGGCCCGACTCGACTGCACTGTCCTGCATGGGCCAGACATGAGCAATTGCGCTGCAATGGCCACCGCACTCGCTGCTGCCGATGCGGCGCAAACAGTCGGCAGTGCGGAAGAACTAGCGGGCGCAGTCTCGCTACTGCTGTCGGACCCGAGGACACGCGCGGCGCGCACTGATGCCGCAAGGCGCGTGGCTGATGCCGGCGCGGCCGTTCTCGACACTGTGCTGGCGCGGCTGGCACCCTGGCTTGACCAGATCGTGCATGTACAAAACGGGTTGAGCCATGATGCTTTGTTCAAAGCCGTGGACCGAGCGCCGCACGCCGTCGGTGCGTGATGCAAACCGCCCCCGATTTCTGGGGCAAGAAACCGGGGCTCATTGCCGATCTGCTGCTGCCCCTTGGTGCCGTATGGGATACCGCAGGGAGACTGCATCGGGCCTTGGCGAGGCCTTACCAAGCGCCGGTCCCGGTTGTCTGCATCGGCAATTTGGTCGCCGGGGGCGCTGGTAAAACGCCAGTTGCGCTATCGTTTGGCAAATGGCTAATGGCACGCGGGATTGCGGTGCACGCGGTGGTGCGCGGGTATGGTGGGCGATTAATCGACCCGTGCCGGGTCGACACTGCTCAGCACGATGCACGCGAGGTCGGTGATGAAGCGCTGCTGCTTGCCGCCTGCATGCCGTCATGGATTGCGCGTGACCGAGCCGCCGGAGCTGCTGCTGCGATAGCCGGCGGGGCGAAAGCAGTTTTGCTCGATGACGGGTTTCAGAACCCATCGATCGGCAAGACGCTTTCAGTCATTGTTGTGGACGCGGGTTATGGATTTGGCAACGGGCGGGTGATGCCCGCAGGTCCGCTGCGCGAAGATCGGCGCCGGGGCCTCGCCCGCGCCGATGCCGTGGTATTGCTCACGGTCGTCGGCGAGCAGAGCCTGATCTCAATGGCGGAATTCGATCAGAGCCGACCAATCATCCCGGCGGCACTGATCCCGATCGACGGCAAGCGGTTCGTGGGGCAGCGTCTGTTTGCCTTTGCCGGTATCGGCCGTCCAGCGCGATTCTTTGCGACGCTTCGTGCGCTCGGCGCCGAACTCGTCGCAGAGCGCGCTTTTCCAGACCATTACGCGTTCAGCGAACACGATATGGCCGAGTTGTGCGACATCGCGCGGCGTGCAAAGGCTCGCCTGGTGACAACCGCAAAAGATTTTGTCCGTCTTCCGCCCGCCGTAACTGGCGCGGTCGAGGTGCTTGAGGTCGAGGTTCACTGGCCCGATACGGAAAAGGTAGCTCGGCTGCTCAGCCCGGTGGTTCAAGCGGCCGGCGGCAATGCCAACCCGATCGCACCCGCCCGCTGACCGCCCGCGGCTCATCGATTGGGTCGAAGCCGGCGGTGCCGTGCTGCTGTTCGGCGTCTTCTGGCTGCTGCCGATGGAAGGGGCGTCGGCGCTGGGCGGGGCTATAGCGCGCCGAATCGGTCCCTTTCTCGGGATTTCGAAACGCGCGCGCATCAATCTGCGCCGCGCGTTTCCCGAGCTTCCGGACGTCGAGGTCGAACGGATTGTCGCCGGGATGTGGGACAATCTCGGGCGAGTTGCCGCGGAATATCCGCATCTTCCTGGGATCCGGATCTTTGCGCCCGACGGGCCGGTCGAGACCCACGGTTTCGAGCACATGGATAATGCAGTCGCAGCCGGGCGGCGAATGATCATTTTCTCCGGCCATATCGCCAATTGGGAAATTGGTGCGCTTGCCGCGGCCCAATACGGCATCACTGTTACGCAGATCTATCGCGCCCCTAATAATCCGCTGATCGACCGACTAATCGCCCGATGCCGCGGCGACCGCGGCGAATACATTCCGAAAGGCGCTCCGGCGGCGCGGCGTGCGTTTTCGGCACTCTATCGCGGCGAGCATTTAACGATGCTGGCGGACCAAAAACTCAACGAGGGCATACCGGTGCCGTTCTTTGGCCGGCCGGCGATGACTGCAACTGCGCTCGCCCTCCTTGCGCTGCGCTTTGAGTGCGATGTGTTGCCGGCGCGCGTCGAGCGGCTGCGCGGGGCGCGCTTCCGCCTGACCGTATTCCCGCCCTTGCCCTTGCCGCGAAGCGGCAATCAAGACGCCGATGTCGCGACGCTGACCGCCACTGTCACTGCGGTGCTTGAATCGTGGATTCGCGACCGACCCGAAGAATGGCTTTGGGTTCATCGCCGCTGGCCGGATTAGTGCCCGGCACGATCTCTTGACAATTCGAGCTGACAGGTTGGCCGTGTAGCGGCTGCAGATCACGATTCTGTCGCCGAAACGTCTGTTGCGCATGACCCTTTTTTATGCAGCACTTGTGTCGCGCACGTTCTTAAGAACCCTACTCAGCAGGATCTGGTATAAGGCCGCAACCAGCAGAATTCCAGTCGTAAAGCCTTGAAGGACTCTGCCCGTGCCGTAAACAACCGTGCCGGGCGCTATCGCGGCCAGCACCGAGCCGAGGACAAAAAAGCCCTCCACCAGCAAAAAGAGCCAGCGCTGGCGAAACCGCTGGACGAGGTCGCCGCCGAGCAGCGCGCCAAAGGCATAGCCTGCAGTCGACCGGCCGGCGATAATTTCGAGGCCGGTTCGCCCGGTGCTGATATCCGAGGAAACTTGTAATCTGAAGGAGGTATAGGCCGTCGTGACAATAATATAGGGGACGAGGGAGACAATCGCGACCGACAGCGAGACCACATAGCTCTTTTCGAACGGCCGCGGAAATCGCCGCTCATTATCATCGCGTCCATCTCCACTGGTACTCTCGGGCATGTCGCCTCCAGCCAAGCACGGAGGCATTTTGCTCCCCCTGGAGGCAACGCCCGCTCCGCTCCTTTGTTGCGCCAAACGGTCGCGCGCCGTTTGCAAGCCGATTGCGAGCGGCAATCTGCTGCGACCCGTAGTTCTCCCGATGCGAAATTGCGGACCGCGATGTCATCGAGCTTAATGGGTTGTGTTAAGGAATGTCTGGGTAAGGGTGACAGCGAAGATCAACGCCATCCAATTTGTGCGGATCGGGCCCGTAAGAGGCTCGGGGCGATCCGGCCGCCGCCGAATTGACTTCGGACCCGAAGCGCGACACGCGCGGGACAGCTCACCAAGCCGGGTTCCCCACCCTGCGGCGGCGCCGGCTGGGTAGACGCCCCCGGCCAAAAAGGTTTCCGCAAAGGTTTCCGCATTTGTGATAGCGGCTGAGACGTGTTATTCGAGTGGCTGGGCGACACTGTCGTGGTAGCTATGAGGTAGCTAGAGAGAAGGTATCAGCTACCGGCATCGCGCAAGCGAATGATTATAGTCAATGTCCCCGTAGCTCAGCCGGATAGAGCAACAGTTTCCTAAACTGTGGGTCGCAGGTTCGAGTCCTGCCGGGGACGCCAGATAAAACAACAACTCACATTATATATCGAACTCTGTGTCCAACAAATGTCCAATATGCGTGGGTGGACGGAGGTAGGCGCCCATAACCCTGAATAGACGGAAGATAGCCTGGCTCGCCAATTCAAAGCGGCGCACATCCCCGGCGCTGATTTCTTCGATCTACAGGGTGAGTTTTCTGACAACAGCACCCGGCTGCGCTTTATGATGCCGCCGGTGACACAGCTCGAGACCGCATTCGGTCGCCACGGAATCGGTTCGAGCGCGCGTGTTGTGCTCTACAGCATCGGCACGATGATGTGGGCGACGCGCTTCTGGTGGATGCTGAAGGCGCTAGGTTTCGATGGAGCTGCCGTGCTTGATGGCGACTTCGATAAATGGCAATCTGAGGGTCGTCCGATCGAGAGCGGCCCGGCCAAGGATTATCCGCCAGCGGCGTTCGTCGCCCGGCCAAGGCCTGGTTGGTTCGTCGACAAACAGGCAGTGCTCGCCGCCAGCGGAAATCCGGACTTTGTGATCGTCAATGCGCTCGGCCCGCAGTTTCAAAGGCCTGGAGCCAAGCCGCTACGGTCGACCGGGCCGCGTACCAGGCAGCGTCAATGTGCCTGCGGCAAGCCGGATTGATCCGCAGAGTAAAACGTTTACGGCGCTCGATGCTGCCTCAGCACAGTTTGCCAATGCCGGAGTAACCAAGGACCGCGAGGTGATCGTGTATTGCGGCAGCGGCATATCGGCCACCATCGATTTGTTCCTGCTGCGCCAGCTCGGGTTCGACAATCTGAGGCTTTACGACGGCTCGATGGGCGAATGGGCGAGAGATCCCACACTACCGATCGAGAGAGGATGAACGGGCTGGGTGATCGGCGGGGCCGCCGCTGGCCTGTCTACGGAGAGACACATTCGGGCAGCTGTGGAGGAGCAAGGCCTAGCTGGCCCATTACTGAGTAATCTCCGCCCTGATATCGCCCGGGCGAGCAATTACCAGGTCAGGGTCACGGCGCCTGCAATGCACCCCCGTCGAGTACGATCGTCTCGCCGGTGCTGAAGCCGGTTTTCATCAGATAAAGATAAGCCTCGGCAATATCTTCAGGCTTGCCGACCCGACCGACCGGGAGGCGAGCAGCGATCCGGGCGAATGTGGCCAGCCTCTCCGCCTCAGGCAGCCGATGCCACAGTTCGGTATCGACCACACCTGCGCATACTCCATTCACCCTGACCGGCCGCAGCTCGGCCGCGAAGCTCTTCACCATCCCCTCAATACCACCGAGCACACCAGCGTAAATACCACGGCCGGGGCTCGCACGTTGGCCGGCCAGACCGGAAACCAAGGTAATCGAGCCCGTCTTGTTGATGTGTGGACAGGCCGCGCGTACCGCATTGAATTGACCCCAGAAGCGCACCTCGAAAGCTGAGCGTGCTTCGTCGTCTGTCAGTTCCATGATCGGTTTGTTCAACAGCGGATCGCCAACCGTAATCGCCAAGTGATCGAACGATCCAAGGTCAGCGAAAAATCGTTCCAGCATCGGCTTGTCGGTAACATCGACGCACTCGCCGCCGGCGGCGTTGCCGAGGCGAACCAGCGCGCTGCGCACTTTATCGGGCGAGCGTGAGGCAATCGTGACCTTCGCCCCTTCGGCGATAGCCGCTTTAGCAGTGGCAAAGCCAAAGCCCGACGTCCCGCCGAGAACAACCACATGCTGATCGGCAATCGAGGGCGTTCTCCACCCGCATCAAAAAACATTCAGGCCCTGTTCAGGCCGCGGTTGATCCCGCCAAGGCAAACATACACATGCTCAAATTCTGAAAGACCGGTGTCAACGGTTCTATAAGCAGAATCTGCGTGCTCTTCGATGGCTGGCGACGACCCTGGCCAAGTTTTGCGGAGTCGTCAACGATGCGGTCGCGGTCTATTTTCTCGACGCGACGTTGGCTCCGGCTTTCGTGAGGAGATGATGGCCGGGTCGAACATCGAAGTCAGCGAGGGGCGTTTCGAGTACGCGAGGATCGACCGGCGCGAAAGAATATGGCGGGACCGTACAATATTTTGAGAGGGGCGGCGCGAACCAACAAACACTTACGCTGCCGAGTCTTTGGCGCCGAACCGGTGCATTCATCGATCGGGGACGGGGTGATCGGACATGAAGGAAATTCGTATCCGGGCAGCGACCGCTGCCGATGTCGACGCCATTTCGGAAATCGTGGATCAGGCATATCGGCACTACATCTCGCGCATTGGTATGCTGCCCGGGCCGATGCTTGACGATTACGCGGCGCGTGTTGCCGAAGGGACGGTCTGGGTGCTCGAGGAAGCGGAGGTGATCGCTGCCCTGATCGTGTTGCTGCCTGCGCCGGATTATCTGCTCCTCGATAATATCGCGGTCACGCCGGCGCGCCAAGGCTTAGGATTCGGCCGTCGGTTGCTCGCCTTCGCCGAGGCCGAAGCACTGCGGCGTGGTTATCGCGAGATCCGGCTCTACACCCACCAAACGATGGTTGAGAATCAGCGCCTCTACGCCTCGATCGGCTATCAAGAGACAGGACGCGGCATCGAGGACGGCTACGACCGCGTGTTCATGCGCAAGCGGTTGCAGGAGTAGAGGCATCGAAGCGGTTCCACGATCCTGGCAGCGGCCAGCCTAAATTGCGTCTGCGGGCCGCAGCGCATCAGACTGGCCCAATCGCCAGCCATCCCCAATTGACGATCGCACAACAGACGCGGTTACGATGAACAAGGGTCTGAAGGCTTGGCAGCCCGCCTCAGAGGTGCTGACCGCCGCACCTGGATGCGTCAAAAGGGGGGACACGATGGCTGGTGGGTTTTCGACCGAGGCCGCCGCTCCGCAGACGACCGATAAATGGAACGCATACAGCATCACGGTGTGGGCGATCTGCATGCTGGGTTTTGCCTTCGACATCTACGAAGGCACCATTATGCAGCTGGCGACGCCGCTATTGATCAAAGAGTGGGGGATCAGGCCGGCAACGATCGGAAATATCACGACAGTCTCGCGCTGGGTGGGTCTCGTCGGGATCTTCGTTTTTCCGACACTGGCCGACCTTTATGGCCGTCGGCCGATCCTGATTTTGACGATCCTCGGATATTCGCTGTTCACCGGGCTCACCGGTTTCGCGCAAGGCCCGTTGCAGCTGCTGATCTTTACCTCGATCACGCGCATAACGCTGCAAGGCGAAACGCCGGTCGGCATGATCATGGTCAGCGAAACTGCCCCGACAAAATGGCGCGCCACCGCATTGGGTGGGCTCGTCGGGGGCTATCCTTTTGGCTACATGCTCTGCTCTCTGACGGCGCTCGTTGTCGTCCCGCTGTGGGGATGGCGGTGCCTCTACTGGCTTGGCATTGTGCCGGCACTTCTTGTGCTTTGGGTACGACTCGGCGTCAATGAGAGCCCGCGTTTCGAGCGCGTCACCACGGCTATGGTTACCCAAGGACTGCGAAAGCATCTCGACATCTGGTCTCCGGTACGCGCGTACCCGCGTGAGATGTTGACCGCGATCCTTCTTTACTTCTTTTATCTGTTCACCTGGCTCGGTTGGTCAGCGTGGATGCCACAATTTCTCGCTAATGAAAAGCATCTCGGATTTCAGACAACGGCGAGCTATTTGTCGATCTGGATGTTCTGTGCGATCTTCGCGTATTACTTGTGCGGCTGGCTCTGTGATGTTTTTGGCCGACGTTACGTTATCCCGGGATTTGTGCTCCCCGCCGGGATCCTGCTCGTGATTATGGGACATCTCGACAATTCCTCGGGCCTATTCTGGGTGGGATTGGTCTTGAACTTTCTGATCACGGGAAGCTTTGGCGCTGGACTTGGATACAATACCGAGTTGTTTCCAACCCAGATCCGCGGGACCGCCGTCGGCGCCGCCTTCACCTTCGGCAGTGCCGCGGCCGCGTTTTCGCCCGCGATTGTCGGTTGGATAGCGACATCATATTCGATTGCGGCGGCGCTGCCGCTACTCGCTCTTTCGTTCTTTCTGCTCGCGCCGATTTTCCTGTTCGTCGCGCGAGAAACCACACGCAGAGAGCTCACCGATTTCGTCGGCCAGAGGACCTGATCAGAGCTTCGTCACGTTTCCTAAACACCACTTGCCCGGGCCGGCATGGCCGCGACGCCGGTCAACCCGGGGGTGGTAGCTTGTGTTTAAACTCGAGCACTATGCTTTCAAGTCGGCCCGGCAGCGAGACAGTGTTTTACAGCTTCTGCCCGATCAGGCGCTGTTGGGGCGCGCTAGGCGGCGAGGTGTTCGGGAGTGAATAGCTCGTCCGGTGCCGTTTGCCCCAGATCCGCCGGCGCGGCTCGTTTTTTCTCGATTTGGGCGAGAAGCCAGGTCTTGACCGCTGCGGCGGCCCGCTCTCGCTCCGCATCATCATGGGCAAGACGGCGGGCCTTGAGGATGACGGAGCGCAGCTCGGCGACGCTGCCGCAACGTGTGTCGTTGAAGTGCACAAGCGGAAGCCCTGGCCGGGGCATCGCATCCTGCAGGAGCGCAATCACCGGTGCCGATGGTAGGCGATGCTGGCGGCTCAGCTGCAAAAGAGCGCCGACAAGACAGTGGCCCCCATTTCCGTCATCGTAACAGCCGCGCGTCCAATGGTCCTCGTCGGTAAAGAACTCGAGCATGAGATCGAGCAGCCGCACGGCTTTTGCGATTTCTGCTTCGGGCATTGGGTTGATCGCTCCCGATCCAGGGACAACGAACCCAGCGTATCACCAGCCGGCGCGATCCTGCATCCCCGCTCGCTCACAGGAAACGATCGGCTTGAGCAGCGAGGGATCGTTGTTCTTGACGTTGCCGATGCGGCGGCTGACCGGCCGGCTAATCGTGTCGTCGCAGGGATGGGGACGAGTAGCGCTTTACATGCTTTAACTTGTGCGCTGCATTCCTGACCCGCTGGTGTGCCGGGTTCAAAAAGACGGGCGAATCGGATAGCACGCCGTATTGTGGAAGGCGAGTAGTGCGGCGGCAGACATTCGGTTGACTGCGTGCCGCTCAGCGAGGGTCCGTTTGCCGGATAACCTCTGCCGGTGATAACGCTCCTCTACCCATGCCGACCATACCGCCGCCCATCGGCCTCGACCATGCGCCAGGCGCACCCGGCACTCCGCCGACTTGGACGAGCAGCGCCAAGGACATGGCGGGTTGCTCGCTCGGGCCATCGCGGCTGTGGTTCACGATCGGCTTTGGGATCCTCAACGAGGTTTACTATCCGCGCGTCGACATCCTGCAGATCCGCGATCTCGGTTTTATCGTCGCCGGCCTCGACGGGTTCTGGTCCGAGGTCAAGCGCAACGCGAATTATCGCCTCCGCCTGGTGGCGCCGGGCGTGCCGGCTGGCGAAATCCGCCATGAGCACCCCCTTTATGCGTTGCAGCTGCGCATAACCCCCGATCCGCTCCGTGAGGGGCTGCTGATCGAATGCACGCTGGAGGGGGAACAGGCGCTGAGGCTTTACATGTTACTGGCGCCTCATCTCGGGGCTACCGGCTACGGCAATGTTGCCGCCGCTGAGCATCGCCGCAGTCGGCGTGCTGCGGGCGGAGCAGGGACCATTCGAGCTGGCTGTGGCCGCAGCCGATGAGGATCAGGGCGATGCCTTTGGCCGGATCAGCGCCGGCTATGTCGGGACCAGCGACGGCTGGCAGGATTTTTCACGCCATGGCGTCATGACCTGGGATTATATGGTTGTCGGCCCAGGCAATGTCGCCTTGACCGGTGAGTTGCCACAACGTGCGGTTCTGGCGCTCGGCTTTGGCAGCGGTGCCGAAGCGGCGGCGACCTTGGCAATCTCAAGCCTAATGCAGCCTTTCGATGTGGCCTTGCAGCAGCAGATCGCCGATTGGGAGGCATGGCAGGCTCGGTGCGCCGCTGCCGGGGCGATCCTGCTTCACGGGTCGAGCGACACGCTGGCGCCGATCCGCGAGCAATTTGCCACCTCGGCTGTGGTCCTGCGCGCCCATCTCGACAAGACCTATCCGGGCGCCATGGTTGCCAGCCTCAGTGTGCCGTGGGGCGACACCGATAACGAGCGCGGCGGTTATCATCTCGTCTGGCCGCGCGATTTGGTTGAATGTGCCGGCGCTTTGTTGGCCCTGGGCGCCGAGAACGAGGCTGCCGATACATTGCGTTATCTGATCGCGACGCAAAACGAGGACGGCCATTGGCACCAGAACCAGTGGCTGGGCGGCACACCGTCCTGGCGCGGGATCCAACTCGACGAAACCGCGTTCCCGGTGTTGCTTGCAGCCGCTCTCGCCGAGCGTGACCGGCTGCGCGGCATCGCCGTAACGGGAATGGTGAGGAAGGCGCTCGGCTTTATCGCGCGTACCGGGCCGGCGACCGCCCAAGATCGCTGGGAAAGAGAACGAGGGGATCAACACCTTCACTCTTGCCGTCGCGATCGGGGCACTGGTGGCCGGGGCGGAGCTGCTGTCGCCCCCGGCATGCGAATGGGCGCTCAAGCTCGCCGATTTCTGGAACAGCCAGATCGAGACCTGGACGACGGTGACCGATACCGGGCTGGCACGGCGTTTCGGCGTGCCCGGCTATTACCTGCGCGTCGCTCCCCAGCGGGTGCTTGCTGACCGCCGCGCCAAGGTCTCGGTTGTGCCAATCCGCAACCGCAGCGACGATGCCGCGCTGCCCGCCGATGAGCAGATCGGGACCGAGTTCTTGCAGCTGGTTCGCTTCGGCTTGCGCCGCGCCGACGATCCGCTGATCTGTGCCTCGCTCCGGCTTGTCGATGCGCTCCTCAAGACCGACACGCCAACCGGGGCGGTTTGGCACCGCTATCGCGGCGACGGTTACGGCGAGCATGACGATGGAACAGCCTACGATGGAACCGGCCGCGGTCGAGGCTGGCCGCTCCTGACCGGCGAGCGAGGCCATTACGAGCTTTGCGCCGGCAACGACCCCTTGGCCTATCTGCAAGCAATGGCGGCGATGGCGAGCCCCGGAGGCATGATCCCTGAACAGGTTTGGGATGCCGCCCCGATCCCCGAGCGCCGGCTCTACCCCGGCCGGCCAAGCGGCTCAGCCAGGCCACTCGCTTGGGCTCATGCCGAATACGTCAAGCTCCTGGTCTCGCGCCAGGTCGGTCATCCGCTCGACCGCCCAACAGCAGTGTGGCGCCGGTATGGCGGCCGACGGCCCGTCGCAGGACATACCTTCTGGTGGCGGCATGCGGAGATTGCGTCATTCCCGGCTGGCGCCAGCCTCGTCGTTGCGCTCGATGCGCCTGCGATTGTGCATTGGGGACATGACGGCTGGTGCTCGGTGTAGGATGTCCCGACCGTCGACACCGGGCTCGGCTTTTGTGCTGCGGTACTCGACACGGCTGTGCTGCCGGTAGGTGCACGGGTCGAATTTACTTGGCGCCGTCAGGATACTGGAGAATGGACCGGCCGCGATTACGCCGTCGAGGTGACGCCCCCCGCATGGACGAATGAGGCTCCGGGCCCGGCGTCACACGCGGCGCTAACCTGCGTCAAGATGTTCTGCACGCCGAACTAACTCTTCTGCGCGAATTAGCTACTCTGGGGCAGCATAAGAAATTCTCTCTGTCGAGGAGTCAGTTTTTCAACGGCACGTGAGCCAAGGAGGGACTTATAAATTGTCATCGCACAATTTTCAACCCATTGGTCAAGGCGCTGACTCAATGCTTCAAAATTATCTGCCACCCCATAGGCCACTTTGTATCCGTCTCTCATATTGGAGAGTCTTCTGAACAGTTTTGCAATGTCTAGATCTTGATTGCACGCAAAATTCCAATCATGATAACGAGTAAAAGACGTTCTGATCTCTTGCATTTGTGAATCAGATACTCGGAGACAATATTTCGAGGTGCCCGGTTTCAGACCTAATTCCATCCCAAGAAATTCAACAGGCTCTTCTGGAGGACAAATTACTGTCTTAGGAGGGTTAATTTGTAATTTAAGTTTAGCAAGCTCAGTAATTGTTATATCTTTAATTTTCTCACATTCTTTCCGTGATCCAGTAAGAACGATGAGATCATCGGCATAGCGCACTAATCCGTACCCATAGTTTTCGAAGGCTTTATCAAACTCTCGGAGGACAAAATTTGATAGAATTGGAGATAGTGGCATTCCCTGCCTTAAGCCTCGGCCAAGCTTGATCCCATTTTCTTCTAATACCCGTCTTACAACTGGGTCAGTATTTTCAACCTCGCAATTGATTGCCCCCTTTACGAGCGGCATCAACGACCGTAGGCAGAACGCTTTTTCGAAATCGTGAATTAACTCATTACGTGAAATGGAGTCGAAGAATGCTTCAATATCAGCTTTGAATGC
Organism: Alphaproteobacteria bacterium; assembly: GCA_019238055.1. GTDB lineage: Bacteria > Pseudomonadota > Alphaproteobacteria > ATCC43930 > CGMCC-115725 > AP-15. The sequence goes on along the minus strand of JAFAOB010000491.1, from coordinate 165 downwards.
CCAAGGCTGTTGTTGTCGTAAGAGGCAGTTTTCAGAATTCCCGAGCGAGCCGGCCTGCAACCAGGAATATGCAGGCGGTCTGGAGCAAGGACTGGATGACGAACCCGAGCCGGTCGTAGCGCAGCGCCAAGCGCTTGTTCTCCAGCACCCAGGCATTGCTGCGCT
>JAFAOB010000480.1 GCA_019238055.1 Alphaproteobacteria bacterium | reverse complement strand
AGAGCGAGCCCTCTTGTGCCGCTGGTTTTCGGCGATGAAGTATGCTTTTCCCGGGACGGAAGGCGTGATGATTGTCAGTCATCTCGAGAATTATTCCGCCGTGGGCTTGTACAACCGCGGCGCCGGTGCGCCGAACTGCCTGATCGCCAAGCACGAGGCGCGCGAGAGTACACGCTATTTCTGGTCGACAGAGGTCGATCCGCCCCGGCCGATCAGTAATCTGTCGGAAATCATCAATGCCCATATTCGGGCCATTCGCCCGCCGCGGAACGAAAAGAGCTGGCTTGATCCGGCTGGTTGGCTCAAGGTCTATGCGTCGCGGCTGATTGCGACGCAGCTGCAGGTCGTATAGCGTGGATCGTTCGCCGTAGGCATTCAGGCGGAGGCTATCGCGCAATCTAATCGCGCTTTCTGCGGCCATGTTCCGGTGCACAATAGGCCCATGCAGACGCACAACCTGCCCTCGCGCGATTTGATCCTTGTCACGGGAGGTGCCGGCTTTATCGGATCTCATATCGCGCATGATTTGGCGACGGCAGGGCTGCGCGTCGTCGTCGCAGATTTGCTCCGGTCGGACAACAAATGGCGTAATATTGCCGGGGCGGGGCTGCATGACCTGATCCGGCCGGAGGCGATATTCGAGTGGCTCGCGCGAAACGGCGGGCGCGTCGCGATCATCATACACATGGCGGCGATCTCGACGACGATTGAGCCCGATGTCGATCGCTATGTTGCGAGCAACATCCGCCTTACGCTCGATTTGTGGCAGTGGTGCGCGGCGACGCGGACGCGCTTTATCTATGCTTCATCAGCGGCGACCTACGGTGACGGCAGGGCTGGCTTTGTCGACGATGAGAGCCCGTTGGCGCTCGCCGAACTCCATCCCCTCAATCCTTATGGCTGGAGCAAGCATATCGTCGACCGTCGTCTGATCGATGATGTGAGGCGCGGACTGCCGGCGCCGCCGCAATGGGCGGGGCTCAAATTTTTCAACGTCTACGGTGCGCACGAGGCGCATAAAGGCCCAATGCAGTCGATGGTCGCCAAGATCGCGCCGCTTGTCCGCAACGGCGAGGCTGTCACACTGTTCCGCTCACATGATCCGCGATATGCAGATGGTGGGCAGTTGCGCGATTTTGTTTATGTCAAAGACTGTGTCGCCGTTGTTCGATGGCTGCTCGACAATGCCGGCGTCAGCGGCCTGTACAATGTCGGAACGGGGGCGGCGCGCAGCTTCCTCGATCTGGCGAAGGCAGTCTTTAACGAACTCGGCCACGAGCCAAACATTCGTTTTGTCGACACGCCGCCAGCTCTGCGTGCCCAATATCAATATTTTACGCAAGCCGATCTTACGAAACTTCGTGCCGCCGGTTATACAGCGCCGTTCCACACTCTCGAAAGCGGCGTCAGGGATTACACCCGCAGCTTGTCAGAAGATTAGGAGCCCGGTTGCGCGGCAATCGACCGATATGTCGTGATCGTCTTTGATGTTTCGCGCCTGATCGCACGCGCGGCGCACGTGACCCCAACCGGGATCGACCGGGTCGAACTCGCCTATGCCCGGCATTGGCTCTCCGGGACAAAGCCGGCATGCTTTGTTCGGGCAAATCGATGGGGTGGATTGACCGTATTGCCGCAAGCCGCGATCGCGCGCTATGTCGAGGCCCTCGGCGCATTGTGGCATGATGGCGCCAGCTTGCGCCGCCGCGGCCGGGTGCGATGGGCGGCCTTCTGCGTACAGTTCGCCGGTTCGCTGCTCGGGCAGGCGCTGATGCGCCGCGTTCTGCGCGATGCCGTCAAACCAGTGTACTTGCTGGTATCGCACCATCATCTCGAACAGCATCGTCTCGTCGCGCGGTTAAAGCGGCGGTACGGCATGTCATTCGTCTGCCTAATCCATGATTTGATCCCGGTCGAGTTTCCGGAATATGCCCGGCCGGGCCAGGACGAGAAGCACTGTCGGCGCGTTGAGACCGCCGCGGCGCTTGCCGATGCCATGATTGTCCCCTCTGCCGCGACCGAACATGCGTTGCGCGCTCAGCTCGGGAGCCGCAACTCTGCCCTTTGCATACTGGTGGCGCCGTTCGGGGTCGAGCTGCCAGCGCTCGCCGCAGCTGCGGCGGTCCGACCGGATCGGCCCTATTTCGTTTGCCTCGGCACGATCGAGCCACGCAAAAATCATCTGCTATTGCTCAACCTGTGGCGCGACTTCGCCTCTCGTCAAGGCTGTCGACCGCCGGGGCTGGTGCTGATCGGCCGGCGCGGATGGGAGATCGAAGGCATCGTGGACATGCTGGACCGCTGTCACGCCTTGCGCGGGATCGTATCGGAATCCCGCCGCATATCCGATACACAAGCGGTTCAGGCACTGAAGAATGCCTGCGCCTTACTGCTGCCCTCCTATGCTGAAGGCTTCGGCTTTCCGCTTCTGGAGGCACTGGCGTGCGGCACTCCGGTGCTGTGCAGCAATATCCCCGCTCTGCGCGAAATTGGCGGCGATATACCCGAGTATTTCGACCCGCTCGATGGCGCCGCCTGGCGTGCTGCGATCCTCGATTACGCGCAGGACCCTTCGCCGCGGCGCGAGGACCAGCTGCGGCGCATGAAAGGATGGGAGCCGCCGCGCTGGGCCGACCATTTCGCCGCGGTCGAGCCGCTGCTAGCCGAGCTTGCAGCGCCAGCAACTAGCGCCGACTAACCGACGGACAAGCCGCGCCGGGCAAGGTGGCGCATAACGCCAGCGATATCGGTCGGTTCGGCTGCGACTCGTCTGCTCTCTTCCAACAGGATGCGCGCGGCCTCACGGATCTGGTCGCTGCTGTGCTCGGCGGTCAGGAAGAAGCGGAGCCGGGCCGCACGCTCGGGCACGGCTGGATAAAGAATCGGCTGGACATTGACGCCGCGGCTAAACATCGCTTGCGAGAGCCGCGCGGCGCGGATCGAGCTGCCGGTGATGATCGGCACGATCGAGGCACCTATCGACCCGCCGGCATCGAGACCGGCTTCCCGCGCAAGATGCAGGAACTGGGTGGCATGGTCGTTGAGCCGCCGCACCCGCTCGGGCTCGCGCTGCAAAAGGCCGAATGCCGCCAGAGCCGCCGCTGCGGCCGGCGGCGGCATCCCAACCGAAAAGACAAAGCCGGGAAGAGCCAGTTTCAAATAGTCAATCAGTTCCATTCGCCCGGCAATATAGCCGCCGCAGGACACCAGAGTCTTGCTGAGCGTCCCCATCCAGATATCGACGTCCGCCGGATCGATCGCAAAATGGTCGGCAGTGCCAAAGCCGTGCGGCCCGAGAACCCCGAGCGCATGCGCTTCGTCGATCATTAGCCAGGCATGATGCCGCCTCGCTACCGCGATAAAGGCCGGCACATCGGGGACATCGCCGTCCATACTGTAGTGGCCTTCGATCACCAGCAATGCGTGCCTGTGCTGCGACCGCGCCTTGGCAAGCAGTCGGTCGGCAGCTTCGTGGTCGAGATGCGGGAACGGCACGCGCCGTGCCCCTGACAACCTCGCACCCTCGATGATGCTGTTGTGGATCAACGCATCGTGGACGAGCACATCCTCGCGGCCGAGCAGATGACCGATCAGTGTAACATTGGTCGAATGACCTCCGACCAACGCGATGCTGTCCTCGGCGCCGTGCAGCCCGGCCAGCGCTTTTTCGAGCTCACGATGGATAGGCCGTTCGCCCGACACCGGACGGCTGGCCGAGACCGATGTGCCCCAGCGGTCGATTGCCGCCTTGGCGGCGGCGGCGATTTCCGGATGGCCATTGAGCCCAAGATAATTGTACGAGGCAAAATTGACGTAGCGCTTGCCGTCGATGATTGTCTCTGCCCCGGCAATGCCTTCATGTTCTCGAAAGAACGGATCGGCAATCCCGAGAAATTCCGCGGCTTCCCGCATGAGGCGGATGTCGTGGGCGCCCTCCAGTTCGGCCACACTCAGCCGACCGACCGCGCCGATCTCGCGACGGTTGTAATCCGGCACCCTGATTGCCGGCTGTCGCGGGGTTGCGGCCGACAATTTTTCCAGAAGCCGCGCCTTCGCCTGCGCCGACAAGCCAAAGACATTGCGGCGCGGGTCCAACCGATCACTCCGCTGCAGTTTTTGGCGCGACCACCGTCCGAGCCGTCGCGCCCACCGCTTCGTTGACAACCCCATGACGCGCGGCGAGCGTCTCGATTTCGGCGCCTTCCGTGCGGGCGGCGAGCCCGTTCCCGAGCCGCACCGCGATTGAAGCGACACTTGTGCCCTCGACGAGCGAGACCAGCGGCAAATCGATTTGCAACCGGCTTTCGAGCGCGAGGCGCAGTTCGACAGCCATCAGCGAATCCATTCCCAGCTCCGAGAGCGGACGCGTTCGATCCAGATCGCCCGGCGGCAATCGCAGGACGCGCCCCGCCTCTTCGGCAACCACTTTCTGTAGCAGCGTTTGAACTGCCTCCGGATCGAGGCTCCGCAGACTTTCGGTGAGTTGCTCGTCGGTTGCGGACGCCCTATGATTGTAATCAATTTCGGAAAATAGCGGGGTCCCGAGCACCGGCAGAATGCGCCTTGCCTCACCCCAGTTGGCGGCGGCGAAGCTGACTACCGGCAGTCCGCTTGCGAGCATTGCCGGCAGTGCCGCCAAGGCTTGCGAAGCTGGAATCGGAACGGCGCCGAGCCGGCGTGCCAGCGCCTCGCGCATCGCCGGCCGCTGCGCCAGATAGCCGGCATCTTTAATCGGCCCCCATCCGACGGCCAGGGCCGGCCGGCCTTCAGCATGACGGCGGCGCGCCAGCGCTTCGAGTGCCCGGTTGGCGGCGACATAAGCCCCCTGCCCCGGCGCGCCAAGCAGGGTCGTCGCCGACGAGAACAACAGAAAAAGCTCGATCGGATCGTCGCGCGTCAGCGCATCCAGTGCGATAGCGCCGGCGAGCTTGGGGCGCAGCACATAATCAACCTCGGCCGGGCCAATCTCGGCTGCGAGCCGGTCGTCGATGGCCGCGGCGGCATGCACAACACCGCGCAGTGGCGGCTGGCCCGCGCGGATTTCGGCCAACACCATCGCCAACAACGCACGGTCGGCGACATCGCTGCGATAAACTCGAACATCGGCCCCAGCGGCCGTCAATTCACCGATACGCATCTCACATCCGGGCGTCTCCCAGCCGCGCCGACCCAGCAGTGCGATCGCACGCGCCCCTTGGGCAACGAGCCAGCGTGCCGCTTCGAAGCCGAATCCTTCGATCCCACCGGTGATGAGATAGGTAGCATCGGCGCGCACCGCAAAATTAGTCGGCGCACGCACCGGAAACACGTCATCACGATCCGGCACCAGCACCAGTTTCCCGATATGTCCCGAGGCCTGCATCAAGCGAAATGCCTCGCCAAACTCGGAATAGCGAAATGTACAATGGGCCAGTGGACGGATCACACCGTCCCTTAGAGGCGGTTTTCAGAATTCCCGAGCGAGCCTGCCTGCAACCAGGAATATGCAGGCCGCCTGGAGCAGCGACTGAATGACAAACCCGAGCCGGTCGTAGCGCAGCGCCAAGCGCTTGTTCTCCAGCACCCAGGCATTGCTG
>JAFAOB010000406.1 GCA_019238055.1 Alphaproteobacteria bacterium | reverse complement strand
GACCCGGCTCACCCGACACCTCAAATGGTATGCACACCTCAAATATTATACAAAATATCGCATTTCAACGCAATTAAGCACTAGATTGTAATTTAGCTTCGATTGGCGGTGGTCGGTATGCTCAATTGCCTGAATTTCCGGTGGAATCCGCTCAAGTTCGATAATCTTGTTGAGAAGTTCTTCGTTCGTGCCCGAACCTCCCATTGCCTTTAGTGCCTGTAGAGCGGGCCACATCAATTCGTCAAAGCTCGGAGCGGTTGCCATTGCGATGGGACGGAAAACGCTACCCTAACGCTATCTTTGATCGCGCAAGAACGAAAGGCTATAGAATACATCTGCAAGTTAGCGCGTAGGATGGCGTTGAGCGCAGCGAAACCCATCAAATCCTTGGCGGGCACTGAGGGTGGGTTACGCTGCGCTAACCCACCCTACTGTTTTTGTTCGCGAAATCGGTTTCGATGTCGGCGCTCAGCGATGCGGTGGCGGATTTGAAGCCGTCTGAGATTTCGGGTGCCGGTTCGCCCGAGTCGCCGCGCCAGAAACAAGTGACGTGCGCCCGGGAGTTTGTGCACTCCAACAAAGCACGCAATTTGGTAATCCGGCGATCGTCGCCCGATTGCGGATACAGCAGCCCTTCCACAAATGCCAAATGCTCCTGGAGGTCGTCGCTCGGAACGAGCTCGTCGGTGGCGAGAAACCAAATTCCAGTGCGGCCACGCAGCAGACCGGCGCGCTTGCCGGCAAAGTAAAATTCGTCCTTGCGATGCGCACGCGTCGGCGCGATTGCGAGCACCCTCGTAATCTCGCCAGGGTCGAGATCGTCACCAGCGAACCGCAACGTGACAAAGGCTTTCGGATCGGCCTTGACTTCAGTCTTCATCGTAGAGGTTTCCAATCGGCTCGCCTTGTTCATCGGTCACCGTACCGTCAGTATAGATGATGACGTGATCCGTTCCGGAAAGATCGGCCGCAGCCTTGATCTTGTGCAACGCGCGGCTGAACCGCCTGGCCTCAAGCCCGAGCGTTCGCGCGATCGAAGCGGGTGGGTTTCCGGGCCTGCTCCACAAAATTCGTGTGCGTTCGTAAGGCATCAACGACGAACTTACACTGGTAATAGGCAGGGCAAATTCCGAAGGCTTGCAGGCGGCCAAGAAATCGCCCAAATCCGGGGCCATTTATCGAGCCGGTAACCGACTTACAGAGGAGACGCATCGATGTGGAAGCAGCGAGCCGTAACCCTCTGCGCCGCTCTAGCGATCCTGCCGCTTGTCATCGGCTGCAGTGTCGGCGCCGGCGGGCCGCCGCAGGCCTATACGCCACAAGGCTACCCGCCCCAGGCTTATGCGCCGCCGCAGCCTTATGTGCCGCAGCCTTATGTGCCGCAGGCTTCTGCGCCAGTGCCCGCCGCTATCAACGGCGCGCGAGTTTATGCCATCGGCCCCGGAGCGCCCGCCGCCATTCTTGTTATGCTGCCCGGTCCCGGCGATGTGATCACCGCCAACCCGCAGCTGTGGACGGCGCAGGGGTTTGATGTCGTGACCCCAACGCCATCCGAGCTCTATCGCTTCGCCGCCGAGCAGGAAAAGGTGACGGCGCAGCTGATTGCCCAGGCGGAAGCCTTGACGAATGCGCCGATCTGGGTCGTCGGCCCCAACCCGGCGATCGAAACGGCAATGGCGTCGCTGCCGGCAGGTGCATCCGGACAGGTCTCGGGTGTTGTCATGACATCGACGAGTTCGGGCGCTGGCACGTGCAGCGAGCGGATGATCTATTCCTATTCAGGCAACGGGACACCACAGGTGTCGGTCAGCAAATCGGGCAATGCCTGCCCGCCCGGATCGCCCTTTGGTGCCGGGACCAATTCGACGATGACACCACACCTACCGCTGGTACAGCCGCATGCACCCCGGCTGATCGAAGCTTCCGCCCCGGCCTCGGCCGGTTCTCCGGCCGCACAACAGGCGGTGCGGCAGATTGCCGATCTGATCAAATCGGCACCGCCCGGCTGATCCTCGTCAGTGAAAGCCCTCTCGACAGGTCGCGCCCGGCAGCTTTGCTGCTGTCGGGCGCGTTTTGTATCAATAACGAGGTGGCGGCGGCGGATAATAGCCCGGTGGCGGAGGGGTAGTCGCAGCGCCGGTTACAGCACCCACAGCACCGCCGGTGGCGGCGCCGATTGCCGCACCGGTTCCACCGCCGACCGCACCCCCTAGCGCCGCACCAGCGCCCGCCCCTATCAAACCTCCGCCTACCGCGCGCTGCCCGGGATCGTAAGGATTGGTGCAGCTTGCCAACGCCAATATCATCCCGGCGCCGATAACGCCGGTCGCGAGCGATCGCGTTTTCAACCTCATTCCCTCTCCAACATCTTCCAGCAGAAATCGCCGGCGCCGTCCCGTGACGAGCGCAAACGCTTAACGATGAGAGCCTGGCAGCTGTTCCCGCGCGGGCTGATCCAACCTCCTTGTCCAACCGGCGAGGCGTGCGCCGAGTTCGCCTGGCTGCCACGACCGGGTGGTTCCGTGGGCGGGGGCTCGACTACAACAATAAATAAGGCAAACATTGATCGCGAGCTGTGAGCCTGCTCACATCGGTTCGGGGCTTGGCGTCTTAAATCTCTGTCTGCGCCCGACTACGGTCGGGAGCGGATGCGTAAACGGAGAGCGCCATGCCTAAAGCAAACCCTTGGAGCAACAGCGTGCCGCGGGTCGAGATCGATTACCGGGCGCGCGAGGCTCGCCTGCGGTTCGAGCGGATGGAACAGCTGTTCGTTTACCCCCGGGCAAAGCGGTCCTGGTTGAGATGGGTGCTTTTTGGTCTGCGTGTCGGCAGGGCCCGCTACCGCTCGCGCGCTGGCCAAAACAATTGCTCGCTGCGCGCTCGCCAGCCTCGGCTAAGGCACATTCGCCGCGCCTTGCCGCCGCGCGGCTCCAATCATCGCGCGCTATGCGGCTCGCTTCGCGATACTATCCCCGCGCATTAAGCTTGCGCGGGAAAAGGCGCGGAGCGCAAACGCAAGCTCAATATGGGCAAGCTATCCGGTTTTATGGGCATGCTCGGGTCGGTCACTTCGGGCGCGACGAAAAAACGTGATAGGGTTACTATCCCAGCTACTCAGAACCGGGCGCTTCCTCAAAACTGATGGTCAGATATCGCCGGCACGCGCAAGATGAGGATGCGCTCCTACGCATACTCGCGTGTGGGAGGTTGGCCAGCTAAATATCTGCCGGTTGCTGGAATAACATCGGTTCCTTAAGGGGGCGGACGCCATGCCGACATTTGATGCTCAAGTTCACGCCTACGAACGCAACCACCCGGGCCGCCCGTGGGTTGGCACTCTCTACGGGCCGGCTGAGGTCACCGGCGATCAGATGGTCGCCGCGATGGACGCGGTCAGGGTTGATGGCGCGATATTGGTTTCACCCTTCAGCATGTATCGCTACGACGCGAGCTATGCGCTGGACGTTTACGCCGCGCATCCAACCCGGTTCAGACTGGTGAAACCGGTCGATCCGACCGACCCGGCAGTGCTCGACACGATCGCCGATTGGGCTGGCACCAAGGGTACGGTCGGCATTCGCGTGTTTTTGAGAGATAATGTTTCGACCGATCCTGCCGACCCCGACATCAACCACGTCCTCGCCACGGCGGCGCGGCACTCGCTTCCGGTCAACCTCGCCTGCACCGGACGCCTGGACCAGGCGGGGCAGCTGGCGGCGCGAAACCCAAATACGCAACTGGTGATCGACCATCTTGGCTTGGCTCAACCGCATGAGCCGCCGCCCCCTGCAGAGCCGTTTGCGGATCTGCCAAAGCTGCTGGCTCTGGCGGCGCACGATAATGTCGCCGTGAAAATTAGCGGCGCCTGCACCTTGTCGCACGAACCATTCCCTTATAACGACATCTGGGATCCGCTTGGCCGGGTTTTTGATGCTTTCGGTTTCAACCGCTGCATGTGGGGGACGGACTGGACCCGAGCAGTCGGGTTGTTGACCTACGAGCAAGGAGTCGAGGCCTTTCGCGTCACCAATCGCCTGTCCGACAGCGACCGAGCCGCGCTTATGGGTGAAACACTCCAACGGATCTACAACTGGTCGCGAGCGCAAGCCTGATCCGCCCTGGTCCTGCGGCTTGCGGTGCATCAGCGCGGCGCCATGGCATGGCTCGCCGGCGAAAGGCAGGGACAGCCGCTGCCAAGTTCGAGACGGCGAGGGATTCCCGGATAGATGGACGGAAGAGATGGCTTACTTGACCTACCGGGTCGAAATCACGCGTGATGAGTTGAGCGCATCGACGACACCAAATGTCGAGATTACCGCCTATATCGACCGTGTTCCGGAAACCGACGCGCCGGAGTTTGGCAGACTGAGCAGAGCATACAAAGGGGTCTGGAACAGTCGGCTTCAATATACCGGCGATTTCGAGGCGCTGTCCGAAGCTGTTAAGGCGATCGAGGCCGCCTATCCCGCGATCGAACAGATCCGCTGCTATGAATGGTCGATCGATTACGAATTTCCGAACGAAATGGCGCCGCTGCGCAAATTGGGCGACAAATGGTTGCCCGGGAAACCTTTCTTTGAAAGTCCGCCACCGCAGCTCGCGTGGTTGATTGATTGAGGTTGCCGCGCTCAACCCCGGTCCGCCGAGGGCTGCCGAACCGACGGCAGCCCCGGGTTTGCAATAATATGGATGCTTTAGCGGCCTGAATTCGTGTTGGCTTGACCGCCGGACGTCGAGCCCTGCGCCGGCTGAGCTGTTGTCGCTTTGGCATTCTTGTTGGCTTCGTGGTGTCCGATAGCGCACCCCGCACCGGCGCCGAGAGCACCGTGGTGCCCAGCCATGTGGCCGGCAAGCGCACCGACCGCCGCACCCTTTACACAGCCCGCCGCGTGAGCTGGTGTCGCAAGCCACCCGCCGGCTAGGACCAACGCAAAAGCAGTTGGGATAATGGCGAATTTCATCTGAGGCCCCCTATCGAGCATTGGGTATCGCATCAGCGAACACGTAGGTTACAGATAAGTTCAATTTTTAGACTCTGCTTCACTCAATTGGTCTTCAGGCAATCACCGGAATGCAACAAACTCTGCTCGCTGAGCACCGGCAAAACCCTCATCCGCAAACATCGGCGCGGCGCGCCAGACTCAGGCAGATTTGACCCGGCCACCGCGCCAAACACAGGCTAAATCTGGTCAGCAACCAGAGGCAGAGCACCGCCGCCGACTTCATCCCAGATACGGATCCGATGCGTGGGCTCATGCAGAAATCCGAGACTGACGACGACGCCAATTGCGGCAATCGCCATCGGATAGAACAGGGCGGCCAAGGGTATGCCGGTGATCGCAGCAATCGAAGCTCCGGCAGCCGGGACGAGCCCCCCGAAGACCCCGTTGCCGACGTGATAGGGCAGCGACATCGAGGTGTAGCGGATGCGTGCTGGAAACAGCTCGACCAGAAACGCGGCGATCGGGCCATAGACCATCGTCACCAAGAGAACCATATAGAAAATCAGAATAGTGAGGATGACCGGATTGGTCTTGAACGTGCCGAGCCAGGTAAACACCGGCCAATAGCTGATTATCGCGAGGACAAACCCGCAGACCATGATGTTGCGGCGACCAATTCTGTCGGACAGCGCCCCGAAGGCGACAAAGAACGGAGCGCCCGCCGCCAGTGCAATCATCATGATGATGTACACCGTCACGTAATTGACCTTCAGGACCGTCGTCAAATAGAACAGGGCATAGAACTGGCCCGTATACCACACGACACCTTCGGGTGCGGTGGCGCCGAACAGAGCCAACAGCATCAGCTTCCAGTTCCTGCCGCCGCTCAGGAAGCTCTCGGCGGCGGGATTGGATGAAGCCCGGCCTTGTTCTTTGAGGCGCGCGAACAAGGGCGACTCTTCGAGCCTGAGCCTGATGTAGCCGGACAATACGACAAGGATCGCCGAGAGCAGAAACGGAATACGCCAACCCCAATCGCCGAACGTCTTGTCGCCCAGTGCCAGGCGACAGATCAGGATCACAAGCAGGGCGAAGACAATCCCCAATGTTGCCGTGGTCTGAATCCAGCTGGTGTAATAGCCGCGCCTGCCGTCGGGGGCATGCTCAGCAATATAGGTCGCAGCCCCGCCATATTCGCCGCCGAGGGCAAGACCCTGCAACACGCGCATCGTCACCAGCAGAATTGGTGCAAGCGAACCAATCGCGTTATAGCCGGGCAAGAGGCCGACGATGAACGTCGCCGCTCCCATCAAGCCCAGGGTTAGCATGAACGTGAACTTGCGGCCGATCAGGTCTCCGAGATGTCCGAAAATAAGCGCGCCGAATGGACGTACCAAAAAGCCAGTCCAGAACACAAAGAGGCTCGCAATAAAGGCGACCGTCGCGTTCAGACCTGGTGAAAAGAAATGTTTGCTAAAAAACAGTGCTAGCACGCCATAGAGGTAGAAGGCTTCTCCCTCTGCATCCGGTGACACGATTTGTGGTGGCGGAATGCGTGAAGTTGGTATAGAACAAATAACGAACACAAGCTGCTCCAGAGGCCGCCATGACCGACGTCCCGGGCTCCCTGATCGCATTCCAGCAGCACTTCCCGGATGAGGCGGCCTGCGCCGCGTACCTGGCCGCGGTGCGCTGGCCGCACGGTTTTATCTGCCCCCACTGCGGCCACAGCAAAGCTTGGCTCTTGCAGACCAAGGCATGGACATACGAATGCGCCGGCTGCCACAAGCAGACCTCGGTGACCGCTGGGACGATCCT
>JAFAOB010000499.1 GCA_019238055.1 Alphaproteobacteria bacterium | reverse complement strand
GACACTGACGTTTTACCGGTTGCCGCGTCAGCATCACAAGCACCTCAAATCGACCAACATGCTGGAGCGCTTGAACGAGGAGATCAAACGTCGAACCCACGTCGTGCGCATCTTTCCCAATGCCGAGAGCTGTCTGCGGCTGGTGCGTGCGCTCGCTGTCGAAACCCACGAGAACTGGCTCGAGCAGCATCGCTACCTCAGCATGGACGATCTGCGTGAGCACAAAAAAGAGGCGCTGCGCCGTGCCGCCTGACCGCCGACCGGTTCAGCCTAGCACCGTGCTCGCTCGGTCAAGGGCGCGGCGCGCCGGCTGCGCCGGTGGCCGCCGCCCAGGCGGCGGCATCCTTGACTGCCGCTGCGCGCGGCGCCCTGCCCGTGGGCAGGTCGGGACGAAGGGATGGCCGGTTTCGATCGAACAAAGGGATGTGCTCGTGACCTGAAATCAATCGCACTCGCCTGCCATAGCCAATTTGCTGAACTTGACGCACACAACTGTGCCGCAAGCCCTTGACGACCGAAATGGTCCGTGCGGTATGTGTAGTTGTGCAGCCTGTACCGTATACCTGTCTTTCGGGTTGGGAGGCATGGCGGTGGCGCCGCAAAACATCACTTCGTATCCGCCGCGAATTCAGGCATTCCGCGGCCAAATGATCCAGACGATTCCCAGAGTGCCGAACGACCGTCAGTCCCTTGCGGAGATGCAGGCTATGCCAACGCGCAGCCTGATCTTGGCCTATCTGACATGGCTCGTGCGACTAATACCGGCAAAGCCACGAAAGGTGACAATTTGGTACGGTGGAAGACCTTGGGAGCTTCACGCCATGCGGCATAAGCTTCGCCCATTCATGCTGAAGGTCGAAGCTGGCGAGGACCTGGCACCACATCTGTCCGATGAAGTAAATACAAAGGGCATTGATCTGCGAAATCCGGACAGAAGAAGCCGGCGGCAGGATATTGACATGGTATTGACCCGCGATGGTCTGCACCATTTCCATATTGGAACACCCGGTCCAGGCAATCCGAAGGGGCGCAGTGATGTCTTGGTGTTTGCCGAAGTGCTGGAAGAAGAATTCAGGGTCATAGCACTGTCTGATCATAGGACATTTGAAAGAGAATCAAAAGAGCAAGAGAGATTCTTCAATATTTGTCTGTCATACATGGCGAAGGATGTACCGCCAGGTGTTGGGTTCATGGCGAATCTGGTCCAGTCGTCTGGGCATTCTTTCATGTTTACGGTATTCGCAGACAAGTGTGAGGCAGAAATGGAGCGCCTTGATCCTTTCCTTGATGATCAAGCTATTATCGATAAACTTTATAACGGCCAGCCGATAGAAAGGGATGGTCAGCCGATTAGTAGACCTTCGAGCCCCCTACTTACATGGTATTTTGATGATTTACGGTTTGGGATTCTTGATAAACGAACAATGGTGTTCTTCTGCGTATTTCCGTATTTTCACGGTAGCGAATGCATCGGCGGGTTCAAAGAACTGGTGTTCTCGTCCCATCCCGTGTCAGGGATTCGTAGCCCCGCTCCGCCGCTCATACTCGATAGCCTGAATGATAGCGTGGAGTTCGCCGAACTCAGATTTTCCTCGGATCAGTCCTGACGGCTAAGCTGCATCGGAAACCGTGATAATCTTCGCCCGCGTCTTCTTATGCTGCCGCTCCCGGATGTCGGCCTGCACGGGACGCTGCAATTCAATAATCTCTCTCAGGAGGTCATCAACCTTCCGTTCTGGAATGATGAGCTCCTGCGCCTGCTCGAAGCGGAAAAGGGTATGGAGAGGATAACGAGCTTCGGTATAGAGCGCGGCGCTGTTGATAACGCCATCGTGGGCGAACGGCTCCAGAGGCATAAGGACCGGGGCGCGACCGTGCATAACTATGGAGCCATAATCCACTGGCGTTACGCGCTGGATATAGACATCGAGCGGGCCGGAGCGCATTCCAACCATTTCCATCATCTGACGGTGGGGGGAGGATGGCGGATAGCCGTAACTGCTCGTTGGCGAGGGCGACAAACGCGTTACGGGATAGATAATCTTCTTCGGTGTGGATTTTCCACCCGGCAGAGTGAAGCTGCGCCATGTGCGCGGAAAACCCGGCGAAGTGCACACGGACGTTAGCAAGCAATGAAAGCGATAAGCCCTGGTTGGCGTTCACGGACTATTCTATATCACCTTGCGCGATACGCTGTTGAAGATCATCAAGCTCACGTTCGATATTTTTGAGCACGAGTTCTGCGGAAGCTTTACGGCGCAAAACATCTTTCAACATCCGCTTCGCCTTGTCTCGTTGTTCTTGTTCGAATTCCGCAGTCACTTCATCGAGCAAACTGGTGGCCTTTTCAGATTTCCTTGTCATAGTATCTCCTGTTTTTATTTATTGAATGTTCGTATTATAACCCCTAAATGTTATATTGCAACTGCGATTATTTACTTTTTCTCGATCGATTGATACTCTCTCCTTGACAGTGCGGCGTGGAAAGCAGACACGCGTTTCGAGAGCCTGACACGGAACCTAGGCCATGCAGCCATGGGGATGCCTTACCACGACAGTGCAACGGGCCTATCTGTAATGGGATCCCCGATCCCGATGCACCACCATGTCCAAGTCCACCCGATCAACCATAGTTCCCAAGAGCATGCAGGCGACTTACGACGCGATCACGAGCCTCACCGATCCCTTCTGTCGTGAGCATCTGAACGAGGAGTATGCCGAGCTGGCGCAGCGCATGACCGCTGCGCTGTGCCGCAAGCGTCCGAGCCCACTCGCATCAGGTCAGCCGCGCACCTGGGCTTGCGCCATCGTCTACACACTGGGCCAGCTCAACTTTCTGTCCGATAAGTCAAGCCAGCCGTACATGGTCATGGCCGACCTCTGCGCCGCCTTTGGCGTCGGCCAGAGCACGGCGTCGGCCAAGGCCAAGGTCATCCGCAGTGCTCTGCACGCGAACCGCATGGACCCGACCTGGATGCTGCAGAGTTTCGTGAACCAGAACCCCCTGGTGTGGATGGCCGAGGTGAACGGGATCTTGGTCGATCTGCGCGACATGCCGCGCGAGGTGCAGCAGATCGCGTTCGAGAAGGGGATGATCCCCTACATCCCGGCTGATCGAGAGAAAGACCCCGAGCAGTACAGCAGCTAGGCTCAGATGGGGAGGGTCAGAGTGGCCAAGTTCTGAGCATGGGTCGTCGCCTGCCTCGACCGGCTTGGGCGGGAAGAAGCGATTACCCCGGCGGTAAACTGTGGCCTGAAACTGTCCAACCGGGGGCTACATCTGGCCTACGCTGCTTTAGCGCACCACATGTATGGAGGACCGAACCGCGCCGCTGACCGCTGCAACCGTTTGCAAAATTTGCAAACTTTTAACCATAATCCGACATCGTAACCATTGAGAAATTGGTGGGTGCAGTAGGACTCGAACCTACGGCCCGCTGATTAAGAGTCAGCTGCTCTACCAACTGAGCTATGCACCCAGAAAAGTCTGCATTTTAGTAGACCCCATTCCACCTGTCGAGCCGGCCCCTTTTGGCGCGAATCTGATCAGACCCGCCCATGACAATGTTTGAACTTGCGCCCGGAACCGCACGGGCAAGGAGCGTTGCGCGGCGTGCCGCTCCACGGCGCGCGAGCCGGTGCCGTCCGCCCTCCGCCGCTACCATCGGCGCTGTTCACCGAACCGCTGCGCCGCGCTGGCCGCCCTCCTGCAGCTGCCGCTCCATTGGAGCCCATGGCCCGCGACATCCCCACCAGAGCCTCCTCGGGTTCCGGCATCGCTGCGACAAAAGCCGGTTCCGGAACGCGAAGCTCGATATGCGACAAAAGCGAGGTGACCTGCTGACGCAGATTGACCAGCATCGCACCGAACAACTCGAACGCCTCGCGCTTGTATTCATTAAGTGGATCACGCTGGCCATAGCCGCGCAGATAAATCCCCTGACGCAGATGATCGAGCGATAGCAGGTGGTCCTTCCAGATCTGGTCGAGGAGCTGCAACAGCAGGCTCTTTTCCGCCATGCGCATCAGTTCGGGGCCATAATTGGCCGATTTCTCGGCCATCTTGCGATCGGCCGCGGCCATGATCCGCTCGCACACCTCGTCGACCGCGATCCCATCCTCCTTTGCCCATTCCGCGAGTCGCAAGTCGACAGCCAGCAATCGCAGGCATTCGGCATGCAGGCCGGCCATGTCCCACTGCTCGGGCAGCGCGTTGTCCGGGATTGCCGCCGCGACGATCTCGTCGATGGTCTCGTTGCGCATATCGGCGATCGTGACCGCAACATCGCGGGAGTCCATGATTTCGCGACGTTGCTCATAGACGACCTTGCGCTGGTCGTTCATGACATCGTCGTATTTCAGCAGGTTCTTGCGGATGTCGTAGTTGCGCGCTTCGACCTTTTGCTGCGCCTTGGCGAGTGCCTTATTGACCCAAGGATGGATGATCGCCTCGCCTTCCTTGAGCCCGAGGCGCTGCAGCATCGAATCCATCCGCTCGGAGCCGAAGATCCGCATCAGATCGTCTTCGAGAGAGACGAAAAATTTCGAGGCGCCAGGGTCGCCCTGACGGCCTGATCGTCCGCGCAGCTGATTATCGATGCGGCGACTCTCGTGCCGCTCGCTGCCGACTACAAAGAGCCCGCCGGCCTTGACGACCGCATCATGCGCGGTATCGATTTCAGCGCGGATCGCGGCGGCCCGTCGCTCCCGCTCGGCGGGGTTCAGAACTGTCGCCAGTTCGGTGCGCAGCCGCATGTCAAGATTGCCGCCAAGCTGGATGTCGGTCCCGCGCCCGGCCATATTGGTCGCAATCGTAACCGCGCCGGGCCGCCCGGCCTGGGCGATGATGTGGGCTTCTTGCTCGTGGTAGCGGGCATTCAGCACGTTATGCGGCAGTTTGTGTTTCTTGAAGAGTGCCGACAGGGCCTCCGACTTCTCGATGCTGACGGTTCCGACCAGCACCGGCTGCTGCCGTTCACGGCACTCGAGCACGTTTTGCAGGATCGCGTCGTATTTCTCGCGGGTGGTGCGGTAGACCTCATCATCGGTGTCCTCGCGGCGCACCGGCTCGTTGGTGGGGATCTCGATCACGTCCAACTTGTAGATTTCGCTGAATTCCTCCGCTTCGGTCATCGCCGTACCGGTCATGCCGGCGAGCTTGGGATAAAGCCGGAAATAATTCTGGAACGTAATCGACGCGAGCGTCTGGTTCTCGTTCTGAACCGTCACGCCTTCTTTGGCTTCGAGCGCCTGATGCAAACCTTCCGAATAGCGGCGGCCCTCCATCATCCGGCCGGTGAACTCGTCGATGATGACGATCTTGTCATCCTTGACGATATAATCGGTGTCGCGCGCAAACAGCTTATGCGCACGCAACGCCTGGTTGACATGATGAACCAATGAGACGTTATGGATGTCGTACAGAGAGCCGCTCGTCATCAGCGATGATCGCCGCAGCAAAGCTTCGATCTTCTCGACCCCCAATTCGGTCAGCGTGACGGTGCGCTGCTTTTCATCTTTTTCAAAATCATCGGGCTCGAGCGCCGGGATAAGCTTATCGACCTGGATGTAAAGTTCGGAATTGTCCTCGGTCGGTCCGGAAATGATTAATGGGGTGCGCGCCTCGTCGATCAGAATCGAATCGACCTCATCGACAATCGCGTAATGAAACGGCCGATGGACCATGTCCTCGAGCCGGAACTTCATATTGTCGCGCAGGTAGTCAAAGCCGAGCTCGTTGTTGGTGCCGTAGGTGACGTCGGCCATATAGGCCTCGCGGCGCTGGGCATCGTCGAGGTCGTGAATGATGCAGCCGACCGTCAGTCCCAGAAAGCGATAGATTTGGCCCATCCATTCGGCGTCGCGACGGGCGAGATAGTCGTTTACCGTGACGACGTGGACGCCTTTGCATGTCAATGCGTTGAGGTAAACCGGCAGAGTGGCGACGAGAGTTTTGCCTTCGCCGGTCTTCATCTCGGCAATCATGCCGCGATGCAGCACAACACCGCCCATCAGCTGCACATCGAAGTGGCGCTGGCCCAAGGTCCGTTTGGCCGCCTCACGAACGGTCGCAAAGGCATCAGGCAACAAATCGTCGAGTTCCGCCCCATCCTCCAGCTGCTGCTTGAACTGTGCGGTGCGTGCGCGCAATTCGTCATCCGACATCGCCGCCAGCAGCGGCTCCAATTCATTAATGGCTTCAATGATGTGCCCGAGGCTCTTGACGTAACGATCGTTGGCGGAGCCGAACAGCCGCCGGGCTAAGGCACCGAACATGGCAGCCTCGAAAAATGGTTATGGGTGGGAGGATAGATGCGCACGGCGACACCCGACAAATAGGCGGCCTGGCCGAAAGTGTCAATTCGTCGGCTCTGCAACAGCATTTCCATCTCCGCTCACCGGTTTGGCCCACCTTCGGCATACGCTCGCTTGTGTGCGCGACCGCGATATGCATTGATGCTTAACTCGATCTGCAACGATCTGTGGCTGTCGGCCACCGAGGATATCGCATGTTAACCCGCCTTCTGCTCGCCGCGGCATTGGCCGTGGCAGCTGTTCCCATAGCCGCCGCGTTGCCTGTACATGCTGCCGACCCGGCGAGCAGCCAACCCACACCGGCCACCGCCGCGACATCGGGCTGGCCACCGGGAAACCCGGTCGTCGCCCGCGTCAATGGGGTCGAACTCCACCTCGCCGATGTCAAAGCAGCACAGCAGAGCCTGCCCCCCCAGGCGCAAAAGATGCCCATCGCGCAGATTTACCCGATGCTGCTTGATCGGATGATCGATGGCATGCTGATCACCGAAGCTGCGCGCAAGGAACATCTGGATCAAAGCCCTGAAGTTCAACAGCGTCTCAAGCTCGTCGAGGACCGCCTGATCCAGCAGGCTTATATCGAGCAGCTCCTCCAGGGAGCCGAAAGCGAAGACAAGATCAAGACTGGCTATCAGAAATTCATCGCCCAAAAGCCGCCAACCGAAGAGGTTCATGCCCGGCATATCCTGGTCAAGACCGAGCCGGAGGCGCTGTCGATCATCGACCAACTGAACAAGGGAGCGGATTTTGCCACCCTGGCCAAAAAATATTCAACCGATTCGGGAGCGGCTTCGGGCGGCGATCTTGGCTATTTTACCCGTAACGACATGGTGCCGGCGTTCGCCGCCGCGGCTTTTGCCTTAAAACCCGGCCAATACACGAAAACCCCGGTCAAAACGCAGTTCGGCTGGCACGTTATTCTGGTCGTGGACCGTCGCGTCAAACAGCCGCCGACCTTGGACCAGGCGCGCGATCAGGTCAGTCATATGCTGGCGCGCGACATTGTCGAAGCCAAGATCCATCAGCTGCGCGCGGATGCCAAGGTGCAAGCCTTTGGGCTCGACGGCAAGCCGCTCGCGGCGACGCCGTAACGGCGGTTTGATTGACATACTAGATTTGAAATAGAGAGCGATGGAGAACAGATGAGCGCTGTCGTTTCGCCGCTGGCGCCTGCTGGTTTTCCTCCACTGTCGCCTATAGCCGGGGTGCGGCTCGCCGCGGCTGCAGCGGGTATCCGCTATACCGGGCGCGACGATCTGATGCTGGCCGAACTGGCACCGGGGAGCACGATCGCCGGTGTTCTGACGAGATCGACGATGCCGGGGCAGCCGGTGATCTGGTGCCGCGAATGCCTGCCACGGGGGCGGGTGCGCGCGATCGTGGTCAATTCCGGCAACGCCAATGTGTTTACCGGCCGGGCCGGAAGACAGGTGGTCGAAAGCACGGCCGCGGCCGCCGCCCGGCTCTTTGGTTGTGATCCGCACGAGGTCTACATCGCCTCGACCGGTGTAATCGGCGAGCCGCCCCCCGCCGACCGCATCGGCGCCGCATTGCCGAATGCCGCCGCGCAGCTCGACGGCGCGGCGTGGGAAGCCGCCGCGCGCGCGATCATGACAACCGACACCTTTCCCAAAGCGGCGACTGCCGCCACCGACATCGGCGGCGTCGCGGTGCGGATCAACGGCTTCTGCAAGGGCTCGGGGATGATCGCGCCCGATATGGCGACGATGCTCGCCTTTCTGTTCACCAATGCGGCTTTGCCGCCGCCGCTGCTGCAGTCGCTGCTGGTCGAGGCCAACGAGCCCTCGTTCAACTCGGTCACCATTGACGGCGACACTTCGACCAGCGACACGGTGCTGTTGTGCGCCACCGGCCAGAGCCGTCATCCGACAATCGCCTCGGCTGACGATTTGCGGCTCGCCGGCTTCCGCACTGCGCTTGCTGCGGTGATGACGAGCCTCGCCCAGCAACTCGCGCGGGACGGCGAGGGGGCGCAGAAATTTGTTACGATCGTGGTCAGCGGCGCCGAAAGCGACCGCGCCGCGCGCCGCATCGGGCTCACGATCGGCAATTCGCCGCTGGTCAAGACCGCGATCGCCGGCGGCGACGCCAATTGGGGCCGCATCGTCATGGCGATCGGGCGCGCCGGCGAAAAAGCCGACCGCGACCGCCTCAAAATCTCGGTCGGCGGCGTCCCGATCGCCGCCGAAGGGGGGCCCATCCCAGGCTACCGCGAGGGTCCTGTTGCTGAGCACATGAAGGGTCGCGAGATCGAAATTTCGGTCGATCTCGGCATCGGCCGAGGTAACGCGACGGTGTGGACTTGCGATCTGACCCACGGCTACATCGACATAAATGCCAGCTACCGCAGCTGAAGCTGGGACGGACCTCCCTTTAGTGCTCGTCTCGGCGGTGGCGCTCGTCGACGCCGACGGCCGCGTCCTGTTGGCTCAGCGTCCGGCCGGCAAAGCCATGGCCGGGTTATGGGAGTTCCCCGGGGGCAAGGTAAACCCCGGCGAGACGCCGGAAGCGGCGCTGATCCGCGAGCTTGCCGAGGAGCTCGGCATCGACGTCGCCGCGAGCTGCCTCGCGCCGTTTACCTTCGCATCCTACTCCTACCCCGACTTCCACCTGCTGATGCCGCTTT
>JAFAOB010000473.1 GCA_019238055.1 Alphaproteobacteria bacterium | reverse complement strand
CATGGGGGGAGCGGGAAAGCGCTTTTCGCGCGGGCCTCAACCTATCTGCTGCAGACGACCGCCACACTCGGCTTGCGCGTCGCCGACATCCGTGTCGAAGGCCGCGCCACGACCGACCGGGACACGATCCTTGACGCACTGAATGCTCGACCGGGTACTCCGCTTCTGGCGGTCGATCCGGCCCGCGCCAAGCAGCAGCTCGAAAGCCTCCCTTGGGTGCGGTCCGCGGTCATCGAGCGTCGGTTTCCCGATACGATCTATGTCCGCCTCGTTGAGCGCGAGCCGATGGCGCTCTGGCAGCACCACGGCAAGCTCGATTTGATCGACCGCAGCGGGGCCGTGATATCTGTTACGCGCCTCGACCGATTTGCCAAATTGCCGCTGGTCGTCGGTGAGGACGCGCCAGCGCACGCCAACGAACTCCTGACGATGCTGGCGCGCGAGCCCGATCTCGCCGCCCATGTCACCGCAGCGATCCGCGTCGGCGGCCGACGCTGGAACCTGCGTCTCGACAATGCGATCGACGTCCTTCTACCTGCGGACGATCCGGCCGCGGCATGGGCCGGCCTTGCCGGGCTGCAGCGCAACAGCGCGATCCTGCAGCGCGACGTGCAGGCGATCGATATGCGGCTGCCGGACCGGCTCGTTGTCCGCGTCGCTCCCGAGCCGTCAAAGGATACGCAGCCAACCAAGAAGGGACGCCTGCCGGCGAAAAATACATGACCGTAATCGAAGAGCTGCGGATGCGCGAGAAGCCGGCGAAGCCCGCGCGCAAGAGCGCCGGGGCTAATGCGGCCCAAGCGGACAGACGCCAGCGCCCGAGCAAAGCGCCGCATCGGCCGCGGGGTAGCCTGGTTGCGGCGCTCGACATTGGCACAACCAAGGTGTGCTGCTTTATCGCTCGGACTCAGTCCGACCGGCCGCAAGTTATCGGCATCGGCCATCAGCTCTCGCGCGGCTTGCGCAACGGGGTCATCATTGATCTCGAAGCGGCTGGGAACTCGGTCGCCAGCGCGGTGCATGCCGCTGAGGAGATGGCGGGCGATACGATCCAGCACATTGTCGCCAATCTGTCGGGCGGCTTTACCGCCTCGCGCATCATAAAGGCCGAGATCGGCGTTGCCGGTCGTGAAATCGGTGAGACCGAGCTGCAACGGGTGCTCGAACAAGGATATCAGTTGCGCGAGCCGGGCGACCGCCAGATCATCCATTCGGTGCCGGTCGGGTTTTCGATCGATGACAGCCGCGGCATTCGCGATCCGCGCGGCATGTATGGCGAGCGGCTTGGCGTCAACATGAATGTCGTCACCGCCAGTGCCGCGAGCGTGCGCAACCACAGCGCCGCGATCGGGCGTTCCCATCTCGAGGTCGAAGCACTGGTCGTCAGCCCTTATGCTGCAGGATTGGCCTGCCTCGTCGAAGATGAGATCGGCCTCGGTGTGACGGTCGTCGACATGGGTGGCGGCACGACCACGATTGGCGTTTTTTTCGACGGCAATCTGATTTTCGCTGATTCGGTGCCCATCGGCGGCTGTCACGTGACGAATGACATCGCCCGCGGGCTGTCGACCTCGATCTCTCATGCCGAGCGAATGAAAACCCTGTTTGGCACGACGATCCCGGCGAGCAACGACGAGCGCGAAATGATCGCTGTCCCGCAGATCGGCGAGGAGGAAGACGGTCGCGTCAACCACATGCCAAAATCCTTGTTGGTCGGCATCATCGCGCCGCGCATCGAGGAAACCTTCGAATTGGTGCGCGATCGGCTCGAGGCCAGCGGCTTCGACAAGATGGCGGGACGGCGCGTGGTGCTGACCGGCGGTGCGGCGCAGCTCAACGGGGTGCGTGAGTTCGCCGGGTTGATCCTCGACAAACAGGTCCGCATCGGACGACCAACGCGGGTCGGGGGCCTCGCCGAGGCGACCTCAGGCCCGGCCTTTTCGACCGCAGTCGGGCTCGTGCATTTCGCATTGTCGGAACGCGCCGAGCCGCCGTTCGTGCGCCGGGCGGCCGTTAGCCGGTCGAGCGGATTTATCGGTCGATTGGGCCACTGGCTCATGGAGAATATCTGACAACTTGCGGGGTGGCTAATGGGCCGACCGCTATCCTCGCACAGGAGTACAAGGACGACATCGGGATCGGCCAAACGAGGGGGAAGCCCGGACTGGTCCGGGCATGATCGAGGCTGCGCAGCAGTGGAGGACATATGATCAATCTCAGCATCCCAAGGGACGAGCAGGAGATGAAACCCCGCATCACGGTTGTCGGGGTCGGCGGCGCCGGGGGAAACGCCGTTAACAACATGATTCGATCAAATTTGATCGGTTGCGAGTTTGTCGTCTGCAACACCGACGCGCAGGCGATGCAGCAATCGGCCGCGCACCGCAAAATCCAAATGGGGGTCGGCGTCACCCGCGGGCTCGGCGCCGGGTCGCGGCCGGATGTCGGGCGCGCCGCCGCCGAGGAGGCGATCGATGAACTCCTCGAAGCAATGCAGGGTTCCAACATGGTATTCATCACCGCCGGTATGGGCGGCGGCACCGGGACCGGCGGCGCTCCGGTGATTGCTCGCGTCGCCCGTGAATCGGGGATTTTGACGATCGGGGTGGTGACCAAGCCCTTTCATTTCGAGGGCAGCCATCGCATGAAGATCGCCGAGGCCGGCATCGAAGAACTGCAGAAATTCGTCGATACCCTGATCATCATCCCGAACCAGAATCTGTTTCGCATTGCCAACGAACGGACGACCTTCGCCGATGCTTTCAAGATGGCGGACGACGTGCTGCATTCGGGCGTGCGCGGGGTGACCGACTTGATGGTAATGCCCGGCCTGATCAACCTCGATTTTGCCGATATCCGCACCGTCATGAGCGAGATGGGCAAGGCGATGATGGGCACCGGCGAGGCCGAGGGCGAGCGTCGGGCGATCGATGCGGCCGAGGCGGCGATTTCCAACCCGCTGCTCGAAGACGTGTCGATGAAGGGCGCAAGAGGGGTGCTGATCAACATCACCGGCGGCTCCGACATGACCTTGTTCGAGGTCGATGAAGCCGCCAATCGCATTCGCGAAGAAGTCGATCCGGAAGCAAACATCATTTTCGGCTCGACTTTTGACGATACCCTGTCGGGAAAGATGCGGATCTCGGTTGTCGCAACCGGGATCGATTCGGAGGCATTGATCCAGGCGCGGCCGACCATCAGCCTCGTCTCAAGTCGGGATAACGCCGCCCCGGCGCTGCGCGAGGCGACGACCGGCGGCTACGCCCAGCCGGTGTTGACCCAGAATGCCGCGCAAGCCTCGCTCGACACGATCCGCGCCGAGCCTGAAAGCGAAGCAATGCCGCCGACGGCGGCAATGGCCGAAACGGCGGCGCTGCGCGGTGACGCCTTTATTGCACCCAAGCCCGCCGATGCCGGTGCGGCCCGCCCGATTGCGCTGACCCAGCCGGTGGTGCCGGAGCGTGACCCGGTGCCAAAGCCCAAGGGGCGAGTTCCGAGTCTGATCGAACGGGTTACCGGTGTCGGTCGGGCGCGTTCAATGCCGCCGGAAGCCGTCCGTCAGCCGATTCCACCCGCGATCAAACCGGCGCCGCAGCTCTCTTCGCACGAATCCGAAGATCGCCCCGGTTCGAAAGAAGAAGATCTGCTCGACATTCCGGCTTTCCTTCGCCGCCAAGCGAATTAGCCGATCGGACCACACGCGCGGTTCAGTTCCCACCCGTGCCGCGGGCGGGTGCGGCGCCGTCTTGCGATCCTTACGCTAAACGTTTGATCCAAATCGTGTTCTTCGCAACTGTTGTGCAACAATCTGACACAAAGAGTGATTTGGCCAACAGCGAGGCTACCGCTAGGTTCTCGCCGTTTCGGGGGACTTATCGAGAAGTGTTCACATGTTGGGGGAAATTGGGCCGCCGCTTCAGCAAACGCTGAAAACTGTGATTGGCTGCCGGGGGGTCGGCCTTCACTCGGGGAAGAAGGTGTCGATGAACTTGATCCCGGCGCCACCGGCGACCGGGATCATTTTTCGCCGCATCGATACTGGCGCCGAAATCCGAGCCAATTGGGAAAACGCCGTTGAGTCGACACGTTGCACGATGCTGTCGGATGGTGCCGGAACAATAATCGGGACCGTCGAACATTTGATGGCAGCGCTGGCCGGGGTGGGCATCGACAATCTGATTATTGAAATCGACGGGCCTGAGGTGCCGATCATGGACGGCAGTGCGGCGCCCTTTGTGTTCCTAGTCGAATGCGCGGGTGTCATCGAGCAGGATATGCCGCGGCGCGCAATCAAAGTCGTTAAGCCGGTCAGCATCGTCGCAGAGGGTGCGATGGCCGCCCTCTATCCCGATGATGAATTTTCGATGAGCTTCGAGATCGACTTTGACAATCCACTCGTCCGCCACCAAAGGATCAGCATTGCGCCCGATCCCAGCTCGTTCAAATCGGAGATCAGCCGGGCCCGCACCTTTGGCTTTCTGCACGATGTCGATCGTTTGCGCACCGCAGGCTTGGCGCGGGGCGGGTCGCTCGATAACGTGATCGTCGTCGCCGGCAATCAAGTATTGAACAGCGACGGGCTGCGCTACCCGGACGAGTTCGTCCGTCACAAGCTGTTGGACGCGCTTGGCGACCTTTATCTCGCAGGCGCCCCGGTCATCGGTCGATTCCGGGGGGTGCGTTCGGGGCACTCGCACAACCGGCGTTTGCTCGAAGCCTTGTTCGCTGATGACGAGGCATGGTCAGCTTGCGCTCCGATACCTGATATGGAGACGGCCGGCTTTACGCGCCGTGACGAGGCGCTGCTGGTCAGCGCGTAACCCGGGCCAGAGCAGACCGAGACTTGCACCATCGAAATCGCACGGGCATAAATCTGACGGCACTAAGTTCGGTACTGGGGAGCAATCATTGCCCTTTTTGGGACGATGCGGCGCGATCGGGTTGACGATCGCGCTTGCGGCTTGCGGTGGGGCGAATAAACAGGCCTACATCGAAAAGCCGGTCGACGACCTCTACAATCAAGCCATGGATCAGATGGTCGAAGAGCGATATGCTCAAGCGGCGACCAGCTTCGATCAAGTCGAAAGTCAACATCCCTATTCTATATGGGCTACCAAAGCCCAGTTAATGGGCGCTTATGCCCAATATGAAGCAGGGAATTATGATCAAGCTATCATCGATGCTGATCGCTTCATACAACTTCATCCGGGGAATCGCGACGCTGCCTATGCTTATTATCTGAAGGCGATTTCCTATTATGTGCAGATTGTCGATGTCGGCCGCGATCAGAAGACGACCGAATTGGCATTAAAGGCGCTGGAAGACGTCGTGCGCCGCTTCCCCGACAGCAAATATGCGCGCGACGCCAGACTGAAGCTTGATTTCACGCGCGATCATCTGGCCGGAAAAGAAATGGAGATTGGCCGATATTACCTCAAGCGGGGGGACTATCTGGCCGCAATGAACCGGTTCAAGCGAGTCATTGATCAATATCAAACGACGACCCATGTTCCCGAAGCGCTCGAACGTCTGGTTGAATGCGATTTGGCGCTCGGCCTGACCAAAGAAGCGAAACAGAATGCTGCAGTCCTCGGGTACAACTATCCAGGCAGCGCTTGGTATGGTGACGCCTATGCCCTGTTGAAGGGAACTCAAGAGCCGGATGCCCAAGCGCAAAGCTGGTTCGGACGCACCTTTGGCAGCTTGTTCTGACGATTGGTAGCAATACCCGCACTCCCTGGGCGGATAAGATTAAAAATTGTTCATTTCGCTGCGCTCGCCTGCTGATTTATGTGAGCGATCCGAAGGCGCGCTTCGATCCGGCAGCCGCCATACGTCAATCGAACAGAGTCTCAAGTAATGCAGCGACGGCTCCTCGTAATCTCCCTTTTTGCGTTCGTAGCCTGGATGCTCGTTCCGGTAACGTCCAGTGCTGCGGCAAGCCGGGCGCCGGTCGGCGGATCGACAGCGCCGGCCGGTATTAATTCAGTCAGCGGCATCTATTTTTCGACATCCTATCCGGCGCTGACCGTGCCTGCCGATCAGACCGCCACAATCGAGCTTACGCTGCACAACTTTCATCAGCCACCCCAACAATTCAGATTATCAGTGCCGCAGCTGGCAAATGGCTGGAAGGCGACATTTCTCGGTGGCGGTCAGCCGATTTCGGCTGTGATGGTCGACCCGGACAGCGCGGCAAAGCTGCAATTGCGCCTCGAACCGCCGATGGGCGCCGGTGCCGGTGCTTATCATTTTTTGGTCCTCGCCCAAGGCGAGACCACCCAATTGCGGCTGCCGATTGCTTTGACGATCGGGAAAGAACTGCCGGCAAAGCTCAAATTGTCAACCAATTTTCCGGCACTGCGCGGCACCGCGGCCACCTCGTTCAAATTCACCGTCACTGTCGCCAATGACAGCGGCAAAGACGCAACAATCAATTTTACCGCCACCGTGCTGAAGTCTTTTGAAGCCACATTTACCGAGGCCTACAGCAGTCAGCAGATCACCAGCATCCCGATCGGCGCCGGGAAATCGAAGGATATCGACATGTCGATATCGATGCCACGCGATACCGCGGCCGGCGATTACAAGCTGATCATGCACGCCAAGGGCGAAGCGGCCTCGGCAGAGCTGCCGCTCCGGATCACGATTTTCGGCCAGCCGCGGCTGGCGCTGTCGGGTGAAGGCGGAAGGCTCAGCGGGGAAGCCTATGCCGGCAAGGCAAGCCCTTTGACGGTTGTCGTTCGCAACGACGGCAGTGCTGCGGCGCGCGCGGTCGAACTCAGCGCGACCGCCCCCGACGGTTGGAAAACGAGTTTCGATCCCAAGGAGGTCGCGTTTCTGCCCGCCGGCAAATCACGCTCGGTGCAAGTGACGCTCATTCCATCGATACGCGCAATCGCTGGTGATTATCAGACGACGATTCGCGCCAACGCGGCGGATGGTCCGTCCGAATCGGCCGATTTCCGGATCACGGTTTTGACCTCGACGATGTGGGGCGTCGCAGGGATCGCGATCATCGCCACCGCATTGCTGGTGGTTGTCTTTGCGGTCGCACGCTACGGCCGCCGCTAGCGGGGCGGGCATGGCTGGAGGCGTCGTTATCCGCGCGGAGGGATTGACCAAGCGCTATGGTTCGGTGCTCGCGGTTGATCATATCGACTTCGAGGTCGAGGCCGGAGAGATCGTCGGCATCCTCGGCCCAAACGGCTCGGGCAAAACCACGACCATTCTGATGCTGCTGGGTCTGACCGAACCAAGCAGCGGTCGCGCCGAGGTTGCCGGTTTTGACCCATTGCGAGCGCCGCTCGAGGTCAAGCGGCGGGTCGGTTATCTCCCGGATTCG
This sequence comes from Alphaproteobacteria bacterium, assembly GCA_019238055.1. Classification (GTDB taxonomy): domain Bacteria; phylum Pseudomonadota; class Alphaproteobacteria; order ATCC43930; family CGMCC-115725; genus AP-15. The sequence goes on along the minus strand of JAFAOB010000473.1, from coordinate 1,763 downwards.
GTCGGTTTTTACGACGGCCTTTCGGCGTGCGATAACCTTGTCTTCACGGCCCGCCTTGCCGGTCTTTCGCGGCGCGAGATCGATGACCGGTTCGAACGAGCAATGATCCGGGTCGGCCTGCCCGATGTCGGTCGTGAGCGCGTCGGCACATTTTCGCGCGGCATGCGCCAGCGGCTCGGGCTGGCGGAGGTCCTGATGAAAGATCCGGATATCGCCATCCTCGACGAGCCGACCGCCACACTTGACCCGCATTCGACGCAAGAGTTTCTCAAAATGGTGCGCGGTCTTAAGGCGGACGGCACGACGGTGCTGTTGTCCTCACACCATCTCGACCAAGTGCAAAGCGTCTGCGGCCGTGTCGCGTTGTTCAACTGCGGCCGGATCGCGCTGGCCGGCAGCGTAACCGAGCTTGCTCAGCAAGTGCTCGGCGGCGGCTATGTCATCGATGTGGAGGCCCGCGGCTCGGGGGTCATCGATCGGCTTCGCCGCCTGCCCGGTGTCGTGCGCGTGCAGGCGCTGGGCCCCGAATCTTGGCGCGTCGATTGCGACGGCGACCTGCGCGCCGAGATTGCCCGCGAACTGGCCCCGACCACCGCACTCCTCGGTTTGCGATTCGCCGAACCCAGTTTGGGTGAAGTCTATACCCGTTATCTCGATGAGGCCCGCAATGCGGCGTAAAGGCTCGCCGCTGACTGGTATCGGCATCATCCTCGCCAAAGAGGCCGCGGATCATCTGTCGGGCGCCCGCATGTGGCTGCTCGAAGCACTGGTTTTCTTGACCGCGATTGGGGCGGCCTATGCCGCGATCCTGTCGATCCGCGCCACGATTGGCGAAAGCCCGTTTTTATTCCTGCGGCTGTTCACAATGGCGCAGGATCCGCTGCCGTCGTTCATATCATTGCTGGGCTTTTTGATCCCGCTGGTCGCAATCGCGATCGGCTTCGATGCGATCAATGGGGAGTTCACCCGGCGGACAATGAGCCGGGTACTGGCCCAGCCGATCTACCGCGATGCTCTATTGGTGGGCAAATTCTTTGCCGGATTGCTGGCCCTGGCGGTCGGTCTTGTGTCGCTATGGCTGCTGGTCATCGGCCTCGGGTTATTGCTGCTCGGTTTGCCGCCGAGCGGCGAGGAAACGCTTCGCATGGCCGGCTTTCTGGTCGCAAGCCTCGCTTATGGCGGGGTCTGGCTCGCGATTGCAATGCTGTTTTCGGTCGTGTTCCGAGCGCCGGCGAGCGCCGCATTGGCGGCCCTCGGCATGTGGCTGTTATTCGCTCTGTTTTGGTCGATCTTGACCCCGCTGGTATCGACATTGATTGCCGGCCCACCCGACACGATTTTCGGGCCAAATCTCGCTTATCTGCAGACCTCGCAAGCGCTCGCCCGGCTCTCGCCAAACACGCTCTATGCCGAGATCGCGCTGGCCTTGCTGCAGCCGGCCACCCGTGCGCTGGGCCCGGTACTCTATAGCCAAATTCAGGGAGCTCTGCTCGGCACACCGCTGCCCGCAACGCAGAGCTTTCTATTGATCTGGCCGCAGCTGACCGGGCTCATTGCGACGATGATCGTAATCTTTGCGATCACCTATATCGTCTTCCAGCGCCAGGAAATCCGCGCCTAGCACTACAGTTGCACCTCCCTTTTTGCGCATATTACAGGTGTGATGCTCTATCAACAGTCGCTGCGCCATATGCGTCTGTGCACGGCAAATTGGTCCTGAAATGCGTGTAAAAGTCTAACGATTATCAACTATTTGAGTAATT
>JAFAOB010000096.1 GCA_019238055.1 Alphaproteobacteria bacterium | reverse complement strand
CGCGTCGGGGGCGGCGCGCGCATGCCGGGCAGCAAGGTGGGAGATCGTTTCGGTGCCCCAGAAGCCGGCCTCGGTATAGGCCGCGAGGGTTCGCGCGTTCAGCAATGTCAGCAGTGCCATCGGCCGTCCCGCTCACGTGCGGCGCATAGTAAAATTCTTATCCGCCGGGGTGTTGCCGGCAGTTCCGTCACTGCGCCGGGCAGGCCGATCGCATCGTCAATCGCGGCCGCCAGCGCCGCACCAACGCCGGTGATGCCGCCTTCACCGACGCTCTTGATGCCGAGCGGATTGAGCGGGCTTGGGGCGTCCTCGGTCAGCAAGATCTCGACCGCCGGGACATCGCAGGCATTTGGCAGCGCGTACTCGGCCAAGGTTGTACAGAGCGGTTCGCCGCGTTCGTCGTAGAGAAATTCCTCATAAAGCGCGCCGCCCAGCCCCTGTGCGAAACCACCCGCCAACTGACCCCGGGCCATCATCGGGTTGATCGCCCGTCCGATATCGTAGGCGATCAGGAACCGCTCGACGGCCACATGCCCGGTCTCCGGATCAACACGAACCACGCCGATATGAACGCCGTAGGCATACGTCATGTGGTCGGTGCGAAACCAACCTTCGGCGGTGAGGCCAGGATCGCGGTCACCGAGCAGCAGCGAATCCGGCGCCAGATGGCGCGCGATGTCGCCAAGCGCAATCGACGGGCCCCCGCGCCGGTCGCGGTGACGCACAACACCGTCGGCGATGTCCAATTCTTTGGGCGCCGCTTGTAACAGCTCAGCCGCCATGTCGAGCGCCTTGGCGCGAACCTTTAACGCCGCTATGTGCGTGGCGCCGCCGGTCATCACCGAGGCGCGCGAGGCGTGCGCACCGATGCCGTATTGGATGCGATCGGTCTGACCGAGCACGACCCGCACCCGGCGGTAGTCGACCCCGAGCGTATCGGCGCAAATCTGCGCCATGGCGGTGATGAAACCTTGCCCCACCGACGAGCCGCCGGTCACCAGCTCGACCGCTCCGGTCGTGTCGACGGTGATGCGGGTACCGTCCATCGGACCGAGCCCGCCCTTCTCGACAAACATGGCGGTGCCTGCACCGACCAGCTCACCCGCCACGCGCCGCCGCTGCAATTCCAGCTGCAATGCCGTCCAGCCGATCTGTGTCAGCGCTTTGTCGAGCAAAAGCGGATAGTCGCCGGAATCGTATACGACCTCGGTGCCAAGCGCGTTGAGCGGCCGGCTGAACGGCATCTCGGCCGCGGCGATCAGGTTGCGTCGGCGTACTGTCAGCCGATCGAGCCCGAGTTGGTCGGCCACCACGTCCATCAGCCGTTCGCGCACGAACGTGCCCTCGTAACGGCCCGGGGCGCGGTAGGTGGCGGCCGGCGTCTTGTTGGTCAGGCGGAAATGCCCGACCGCGCGATAGGCGGGAATGCGGTACGGCCCCGGCAGCATCGCGATCGTCATCTCCGGAACGCGCGCCCCATGGGTGCGGACATAGGCGCCCTGATCGAGCCAGAACTCGTCGTCAAGCCCCAGGATGACACCAGTGGCATCAATCGCCGCCCGCACTCGATGGCGCTGCTGACGCGAATGGTTCGCCGCCATCAGGTGCTCACGGCGGTCCTCGATCCATTTGATCGGGCGGCCGAGCCTAAGGGTGGCGAGGCAGACCAGAAAATCCTCCGGATAAAGCTCGCCGCGCACCCCGAAGCCACCGCCGGTATTACCCTCTTTCAGCACCACTGCGGCGGCGCTGCGACCGAGCATGCGCGCGAGCGCGTCACGGTTGCGATGCGGCACTTTGGCAGCCCCGTACAGCTCCAGCACGTCGCGCGCGGCGTCGTAGCGAGCCAGCGCTCCACGTGTTTCGAGCGGCACGGCACTGTGGCGGCCGATCGTCAAATCGAGCTCGACAACCGCGTGCGCCGCGGTGAAAGCTCCATCGAGATCGCCGTAGCCGGCGCGCAGCACCGTCGCCTCGGTCGAATGCCCCTGCGAGAAGCTGCCAGGCGCCGCTGCAGCGTCGAGCAATGGTGACAGTTCATCGACCGAGACCGAAACGAGATCGGCGGCATCCTCGGCGAGGTAGGCGTCGCATGCAAATACCGCAGCGACCGGTTCGCCGACATAGCGCAGCCGGTGTCGCGCCAATAGCGGCTGGCGATATGGGCGCAGGGCCTCGCCGGCCGGATCGCGGAAATCGATCGGCGGCAGGTCGGCGATGTTGGCGCCGGTCCATACCGCCACCACTCCTGGCGCGGCAAGTGCAGCTGTGACATCGACCGAACGCAGCTCGGCGTGGGCATAGGGTGAGCGCACGAGCCGCATGTGGAGCTGGTGCGGAAACGCAATATCGGCGACGAACTGGCCATGCCCGCGGACCAGCGGCAGGTCTTCCAATCGCGGCACCGAACGACCCAGGACGCGGGCCGGGCTGCTCATCATCCTACCTCGTAGATCTCCGCAAGTGTATGATTATACCAAATCTCGATGAGGAGAACTCATTCCGGCGATCGTTACCGTGCCTTGCCGTTCGAGCCCGCGGGTCCTTGCAAGGGTACAGACATATATAGGTTCTTGTTATTGGGATCTGGTATTAGATAGGCAGAAAAGTAATTCTGGTCGATAATCGCGAGCTGAACATCGACGGTGCGCGTCATCTGCATGCTCAACAACGCCACGGCCCCCATCAGGATCAAGAGCCCGACTGCGATGCGAAACTCTTCAATCCTATTGGAAAACGCATGAGCAGTGCTTGAGCCGAAACTGTTTGGTTCGCATCTATTCCATATGAGAGTCCTGACTTAAGATACATATAAGGTGTAGAAGGGCATGGTTCGTCGTAGACAGAGGGAGCCATGGGCGAGATTGTCTGCAAGCGCTGTCAAGGGACGGATTACGTCAAGAGGGGAACGGTTCGCAATCTG